>DASTHR010000070.1:0-2657 GCA_035718105.1 Burkholderiales bacterium | reverse complement strand
TATCCGGGTTCGGGGCGGGGGCTGAAAGGCGGAAGCGGTATTCAAGCCACGAGGTTCGAGGGACCGGGGATCGGCGAGGGTGGCCCCCTCTCCCCTGCCCCTCTCCCGCAGTGGGGAGAGGGAACGATCCGGCCAAGTCCGGCCGAAAGCCTAGCCTCGACCTGATCGGGGGCCGGACCCACGGAGCGCGGAAGCGAGGGCGTTGTCCGGCTGAAGCCGGAGCCGCGACCATGCATCACAGAGGACAGAATATGACCGATACCGGCCGCAATGCCGTCGAAGACCTGATCGTCTCGATGCACGAGGGGCATATGGCCCCGGAGGAGTTCGCCCGGCGGCTGCTCAAGGAGCAGCTGTTCATGCCGGTGCAGGACGAGAAGCACAGGATCGCGGGGTTCCAGGCCTCGACCAAGGCGACGCCGCTGATCGTGGACGACGAGGACCGGAACCGGGTCCTGGTGCTGTTCACCTCGCCGGACCGGGCGAAGGCATTCCTCGCCCACTACCCGGGCTACAGCGGCGGGCTGCTGACGGAGTTCGCCTGGGTGGTGAAGCGCATCGCGGAAGGGATGGGGATCTCGATCAATCCCGGCCAGCAACTGGGCATGGACCTGGACCCGGAGATGGTGGCGATGACGCTGGGGCTGCTGGGGGAGGATGCCTGACCAGGGGAGCCAGGGGGTGGCCGGCTGAGGCCGGACCCACGGAACCGGGAAGGAAGGAAAACGCATGAATATTGGCCGGGCATGGACGGGCCTCGCCCTCGGGGCGCTGCTGGTCGCGGGCGGATGGGCCGGCGAGGGCCGGGCGATGTCGGACGTGACCATCATTGTGGACATGGCGAAACTGGCGCCTGCGCGCCCGGCGGCGCCCAGGCTGGCGAAGGTGGAGGTCTCCGACATCCGCAAGTCGGTGAACCAGGAGCGGACCACCATCGGCGGGATTTCCATGGGGCAGATCACCCTTCAGCCGCCGGAGGCGGAGCTGATCCAGGGCCTTGTGGAGGCGGAGGCGAACGCCGCGCTGGCGAAGCTGGGCAAGGACACGGCGCCGGAGACGATCCACTGCGGCATCCGGGAGTTCCAGGTGGAGACGCCGGCGACGATGCTGTACTGGGACGTGACGACCCGCATCGAGCTGGTGCTGCGGGTGGCGGGCCAGGACCGGCCGGTGAGCGTCAAGGCCACGGAGCGCACCTTCGTGTGGCCAAGCCAGGAGCTGATCCAGCGGGTGACGGAGAAGGCGCTGGCCGAGGCGGCGGCGCAGTCGGGAAGGGCGCTGGAGGAACTGCTGGCGGGTCGCTAGGGCCTTTCCCCCTGCCCCCCTCCCACGCCGGGTAGAGGAGAAGAAGGCGCGGGAGCGCTGTCCCCGGGGCGGGCAATGGCGCGGGCGACGCGCCGGCCCAGTTCGCGGCAGGCGTCGGCGCGGGTGTTCACCATGAGCGGTATCGGAAGTCCGAAGGCGGGCACGATGCTGCGGCCCGCGGCGGCGGCGTCCTCGGTGGCGATCCGCAGGCTGCGCTCCAGATCCCACAGGGCCGCATGCAGCCGGGTGTTCTGGTCCTGCCAGGCGAAGCCGAGGCAGCCGCCCCCGCCGTAACCCGCCCCGCACAGGATGGCGCCCTGGAATTCTTCGTAGCGGGTTCCCCCGGAAAACGCCACCAGGTGGCCGAGCCCGAGGCCGCGCAGGCGCGCGCGCACGTCCTCGCGGGCGAGCAGCGCGGCAAAGGCCGCCTCGTCGGGCGGCTGGGTGGCGGGCTCGAGGCGCGGGAACAGGGCGTCGCGGATCGCCTGGTGGGGCACCAGCCGCAGGCCGGGCATTTCGGCGCGCAGGGTGTCCGCGAGGCAGGCCTCGACCTCGCGCCCGATCTCGTAGCGCGGATCGGCGGGATCCCCCGGCCACCAGACCAGGCCGATCGCGGGCGGGCCGGCGAACGCCAGCGGCGCGAGTCCCGCCAGCAGCAGCGCGGCAAGAGCGCGGCTCACGGCTGCGCGGCCTCCCGGCGCCGGGGCGGCAGCGCGGCGGCCCAGGCCTTGACCTCGGGGTCGGCCTCGAACTCCAGCAGGAAGCGGGCGATGGCCTCGCGCATGACGGCATCGGCCTGCTCGCTCACGCACACCGAAAGATCGGACAGGCATTCACCGGGCTCGCGCTGGTGGCTGCCGGCGGCTTCCGCGGTCCAGCACTTCACCGGCGAGGCGTCGGGCCGGTACAGGCAGGCGCGGTAGAGCACGCGCACGAAGTCCGCCCTGTCGTGGTCGTTGCCCCAGGCGACCTCCATGGCGACCTTGTCCAGCTCGATCACGGCGTCCACGGGCGGCGGCTTCTCGCGCCAGGGCGGCCAGTCCGGCAGCTCCACCACCTCGGCGAACAGGGCCTCCCAGGCCTGGCGGAAGCGCGCCGCGCTGGCCTCCCCCACGGGGAAGCGCACCAGGGGCGTGGGATGGACGTAGGCGCGGGCGGGCCCGGTGAAGGCGGCGCCCACCCGGGCGTCGATGCGCTCCACCAGGGGCGGCTGCGGCAGCGCGCCGGGGAGCCGCGCGGTGGGGCTGGCGCAGCCCACGAGCAGCGGAAGCAGCAGGAGCAGGCGGCGCAAGCTCACGGTCAGCGCTCAATGTCCGGCTGAAGCCGGACCCGCAAACACCGGGTTTCCGCCA
>DASTHR010000069.1:0-2908 GCA_035718105.1 Burkholderiales bacterium | reverse complement strand
CGAGGCGCTGAACGCTCTGCTGGCACGCTTGCCGGAGTCGGCCGAAACGCGCAAGCAGCTGGCCCAGGCGGTGCAGGCCGAGGAGCAGCGGCTCACCGAGCTGGAGGCGCGGCTCGCCGCCCTGGAACAGCTTCAGGGGCGGCTGGAGAAGGGGGAGTCTTTCGGCGACTGGCTGCAGGGGCACGGCCTGTCCGGGCTGCCCCGGCTCTGGCAGAGGGTGCGCGTCGCCGATGGCTGGGAGGACGCCCTGGAGGCGGCACTGCGGGACCGGCTGAATGCCCTGGTGGTGGATCGGCTCGATCAGGCCCGCGCCTGGGGCGAGGAAGTGCCGCCGGCCCGCCTGACACTGTTGGGAGCCAACGGCGGCGGGTCCAATCCCGCGCCGGCGCCGGGCTTTACGCCGCTGCGGGGCCTCGTGACCGCGCGCGATCCCGGACTGGAGGGCGCCCTGGACGAGTGGCTTGCCCGGCTCTATGTCGCGGAAGACCTTGGCCAGGCCCTGGAACTGCGCGCGGACCTGGAGCCGGGCGGGATGCTGGTGACGCGCCAGGGGCATCTGGTGACCCGGCACAGCCTGACGTACTACGCGCCGGAATCCGACCTCCACGGCGTGCTGGGCCGGCAGCGCGAGATCGAACAGCTCCAGGGCGACCTCGGGGCCGCCCGGGAGCGGCTGGCATCGGAGCGCACACGACTTTCCGATGCGGAGTCCGACCAGGAGCGGCTGGAAAACCAGATCGAGGGCTTGCGGGAAGAGCTTGCCGCCCTCAAGGCCGCCCACCACGACCTGCAGCTCACAGTCATGCGGCTCGCCCAGCAGGCGGAGCAGGCACGGATCCGCGGCGAGCAGATTGCCCGGGAACTTGCGGAAATCGGGGAGCAGGCGGCTGTGGAGTCCGCCGCGCGGGACGCCGCGCTGGGGAAATTGGCGGAGGTCGACGCGGAGAGGGCACGCCTCGGGGGGGAAGTGGATACCGCCGAGGGGGTCGCCCGGCAAGCGGAGTCCAGCCTGGCCCAGCTTCGGGCGGCGGCCCAGCAGGCGGCGCGGGAGGCCCAGGCGGCGGCGTTCAACGAACAGAAAATAATTATTAATATCAATGAACTGGAAAATACAGTTCAAGTAGTTTCTGATAATATTCGGCAGCTCCAGGAGACCTTGGGTACGCTTAGCGCGGAGCAGGCCGGGTTCGATGAGGGACCGGTGGCGGACCAGTTGCAGGAGGCGCTGGAAGTGCGCCGCACGCGAGAACAGGCCCTGGCGGCGGCCCGCGATGCCCTGGAAGGAATCGCGGCCGGGCTGCGGGAAACGGAGCAGGAACGGCTGGCCGTGGAGCAGAAGCTGGAGCCGCTGCGTGCGCGCATCGGGGACTTCAAGCTCAAGGCCCAGGAGGCCCGACTCAACGAGGAGCAGTTCGCCCTGCAACTGACGGATTCCGGGGCCGACGAGGAGGCGCTGACGGCGTTGCTAGTCAAGGGCAGCCGCTCCTCCGGCTTCCAGGCCGAGATCAACCGCCTCAACGAGGAAATCATCGCCTTGGGCGCCGTCAACCTGGCGGCGCTGGAGGAACTCACGGCGTCCCGGGAGCGCAAGGGCTACCTGGATTCCCAGTCCGCGGATCTGACCGAGGCCATGGCCACCCTGGAGGCGGCCATCAAGCGCATTGACCGCGAGACCCGGGAGCGGCTGATGGCCACCTTCGAGGAGGTCAACGGCCACCTGGGTGAGCTGTTCCCGACCCTGTTCGGCGGCGGCCAGGCGCGCCTGGTGCTCACCGGCGAGGAAATCCTGGACAGCGGGGTGCAGATCGTCGCCCAGCCGCCCGGCAAGAAGAACAGCTCCATACACCTGCTCTCGGGTGGCGAGAAGGCGCTCACGGCGCTGTCCCTGGTGTTCGCCATGTTCCGCCTCAATCCGGCGCCGTTCTGCCTGCTGGACGAGGTGGACGCGCCCCTGGACGACTCCAACACCGGGCGCTTCTGCGCGCTGGTGCGCAAGATGGCCGAGAACACGCAGTTCCTGTTCATCACCCACAACAAGATCACCATGGAGATGGGCGAGCAGCTCATCGGCGTGACCATGCAGGAGCAGGGCGTCTCCCACGTGGTGGCGGTGGACGTTGAGGAGGCGGTACGCATGACTGAGAAGGCGGCCTGAGGCGGAGGAACCCATGAGCGACCTTCAGCTCGCGTTGGTGGCCATCGGCGGCGTGGTGGTGGCCGCGGTCTATGGCTACAACGTCTGGCAGCAGCGCCGCCTGCGCTTCAGGACCGAGCAGGCATTCAAGGACAAGCCCGCGGACGCCCTGTTTGGCGGCGGCGCCCCGGCCGCGAGCGGCGTCGAGCGCATCGAGCCGACGCTAGCTTCCGGCGCGGCGCCTCCGCCGCCGGTCGCGGAAGCGGCGGATGCCGGCGCCGAGCCGGATGCCGACGTGGAATGCGTGGGCGAGATCCAACTGGCGGCGCCGGCCCCGGCGGATGTGCTGGCCCCGGCGCACGCGCGGCGCGCGGAGCTGGGCAAGCCGCTGCGCTGGTTCGGCCTGGACGCGGCCTCGGGCCGCTGGATGGACCTGCAGCAGGGCGCGGCGGGAAGCTTCAGCGCCTTCCGCGCGGCCCTGCAGCTCGCGGACCGCGCCGGCCCCGCGAGCGCCGTGACCCTGGGCCAGTTCCGCGACCTGATCAACAATCTGGCCCGCGAACTGGGCGCGGAGGCGCACTGCCCCGAGCCGGAGGCGGAGCAGGCGCGGGCGGCCCGCCTCGACGCCTTCTGCGCCGAGGTGGACGTCATGATGGTGGTGAACGCCGTGAGCCGCGACGGCGCCGCCTTCCCCGGCACCAAGGTGCGCGCGCTGGCCGAGGCGGCGGGCTTCAAGCTGGACCCCGACGGCGTGTTCCGCTTCCGCGACGAGGA
>DASTHR010000068.1:0-3796 GCA_035718105.1 Burkholderiales bacterium | reverse complement strand
ACCCCGAGACATGGCGAAGAGCGTCGCGGCGGGGGCGTCCGACCTCGGGATGCCGGACGCCATGAAGATCGGCGGGGTGACGGGCTGGCTCAGGGCCGCGGCCATCGCCGAGGCGGCCGGACTGCCGCTCTCGAGTCACCTTTTTCCGGAGATCAGCGCCCACCTGCTGGCGGTGACGCCGACCTGCCATTGGCTGGAGTACGTGGACTGGGCCAGCCCGATCCTGGAGCAGCCGCTGCGGATCGAGGGTGGCGAGGCGGTCATGCCCGACGCGCCCGGCATCGGGATCGGCTGGGACGAATCCGCAGTGGCGCGCTGCCTTGCCTGAGGCCGCGGCGGCTCAGGCGGCCCCGGTCTTGGCGCGGTACTCGCAGAGGTCGCGGATGGGGCAGGCCGGGCAATCCGGCTTGCGCGCCTTGCACAGGTAGCGCCCGTGCAGGATCAGCCAGTGGTGGGCATGGAGGCGGAATTCCTCCGGGGTGAACTTCAGGAGCTTCTGCTCGACGGCGTGCGGGTCCTTGCCCGGCGCGAGCCCGGTGCGGTTGGCGACCCGGAAGATGTGGGTATCCACGGCGATGGTGGGCTCGCCGAAGGCCACGTTGAGGATGACGTTGGCGGTCTTGCGCCCGACCCCGGGCAGCCGCTCCAGCGCTTCGCGGTCCCGTGGCACTTCCCCGCCGTGTTGCTCCAGGAGGATGCGGCAGGCCGCGAGGATGTTTCGCGCCTTGGTGCGGTAGAGGCCGATGCTGCGGATGTATTGCGTCAGGCCCTCTTCGCCCAGCGCCAGGATTGCCTGCGGGGTGCGGGCCCTGGGGAACAGCTTTGCGGTGGCGAGGTTGACGCTCCGGTCGGTGGCCTGGGCGGAGAGCACCACCGCCACCAGCAGCTCGAAGGGGGAGCGGTATTCCAGCTCGCTTTTCGGCTCGGGGTTGGTGGCCCGGAGGCGGCGGAAGATCTCGCGGCGTTTTTCAGGGTTCATCGGGGACCAACCACAGAGGCACAGGGGGAATTCAATTCACTCAACACGCAGGGCACCACGAGTGCAAAGGAACTGGGTCGATCTGTTCTCCCGCAGTCCTCCGGGTCCTCTACGGTGAAGGCACCTGAACTTGGGGTTCTCCGTGCCTCTGTGGTGAATCGCCTTTACACTTCGGCGGCGGCGACGGCGGGACGCGGCACGGCGCGCGCCCGGCGCTGGTCGAGCCAGTTCTTGCCGGCGATGAGCAGCCCGAGTCCCATGAAGGCGCCGGGCGGCAGCATCGCCACCAGGAAACCCTTGTAGCCGGGCAAAACGTGGATCACCCAGCCCTTCGCCCATTCGCCCAAGGCGAGGTCGATGCCGGAGAGCAGGGTGCCCCGGCCGATGATCTCGCGCAGGCCGCCGAGCAGGGCCAGGGCGAGGGTGAGTCCCAGGCCCATGGCGAAGCCGTCGAACATCGAGGGCAGCACCGGGTTCTTGGAGGCGAACACCTCGGCGCGCGCCAGCACGATGCAGTTCACGACGATCAGGGGCACGAAGATGCCCAGCACGTTGTAGAGCCCCAGCATATAGGCGTTCATGGTGAGCTGGATCACCGTCACCAGCACGGCGATGACCAGGATGAACACCGGGATGCGGATCTCGGTCGGGACGAAGTTGCGCACCGCCGCCACGGTGCCGCTGGCGCCAGCCATCACCAGCGCGGTGGCGAGGCCGAGGCTCACGCCGTTGACCACGGTGCTGGTCACCGCCAGCGTCGGGCACAGGCCCAGCAACTGCACCAGGCCGGGGTTCTGCTTCCACACGCCGTTGTCGAGGATGTCGCGGTACTGGCCGTTCATCTGCCGCCTCCTGCCGCGGGGGCGAACAGGCGCTCCCGGTTCCGCCCATAGTAATCCAGCGCCCGTTTCACCGCCCGCACCACGGCGCGGGGGGTGATGGTGGCGCCGGCCATGTAGTCGAACTGCCCGCCGTCCTTCTTCACCTTCCAGCCCTCGGGCGCCGGGTTCTCCAGCGACCGGCCCTGGAAGCCCGTGATCCAGTCGCTCTTCGCCGCCTCGATGTAGTCGCCCAGGCCCGGGGTCTCGCGGTGCGCCACCACCCGCGCGCCGGCCAGCTCGCCGTCGGCGCGGATGGCGATCAGCAACCTGATGCGGCCGCTGTAGCCGTCGGGGGCCACCGCCTCCAGCACCACCGCCGCCGGCTGGCCGTTGAGGCGCGCACGGTAGGCGTGGCCGGCTTCGACGGAGCCGAGTTCCGGGGCCGGTGCCAGCTCGATGACGTCGCGCAGCAGATCGTTGTCGTATAGCTTCGCTGGCAGCACCTGGGCGATGAGGGCGAGCTTCGCCGCCTCCTCGGTTTTCGCGATGATGGGCCGCGTCAGGGCGTAGACGAAGGCGAGCAGCGCCGTGCCGGCCACCGCGAATGCCAGCAGCATGCCGGCGGTGCGCAGGGATTCGCGGCCTGCCTCGGGGATCATGATCCGCGCTCCCGGCCCGCGCCGCGCTGCCCGAACACCGGGCTGCGGGTGTAAACCTCGATCAGCGGCGCGGCGACGTTCATGAGCAGGGTGGCGAAGGCGACCCCGTCGGGGTAACCGCCCCAGACCCGGATTACCCAGGTGAGCGCGCCGGCCCCCCCGGCGTAGATCAGCTTGCCGCGGGCTGTGGTGGGGCTGGACACCGGGTCGGTGAGGATGAAGAAGGCGCCGATCATGGTGGCGCCGCCGGCCAGGTGCAGCCAGGGGGAGGCGTGGTGCGCCGGATCCACCGCGTGCATCACGCCGGCGAGGAGCGCCACGGCGGCGAGGAAGGCCGCCGGGATGTGCCAGGTGATGATCCGCTGCTGCCACAGGTAAAGCCCCCCCAGGAGGTAGCCCAGGGCGATCACTTCGCCGCCCTTGCCCCCGACGAGCCCGAAGACCGGCAGCCGCAGGGTGTCGTCCACGCTGCGGCCCAGGTGGAGCTGGGTCTTGAGGGTGTCCAGGGGCGTGGCGAGACTCACGGCGTCGAGGGTGAGTCCGGCCGGCAGCACCCCGGCGAAGATGTAATTGAGCTGGTCGGGGAAGGCGAGGACCTGCTGGGCCAGCCCGGCGGGCGCGCTCCAGTGGGTCATCTGCAGCGGGAAGGAGATGATGGCCACCGCGTAGGCGGCCATGGCCGGGTTGAACAGGTTGTTGCCCAGGCCGCCGTAGAGCTGCTTCGCGAACACGATGGCGAAGGCGGTGGCGGACACGGTGAGCCACCACGGGGCCAGCGGCGGGAACGAGAGCG
Source organism: Burkholderiales bacterium (assembly GCA_035718105.1). Classification (GTDB taxonomy): domain Bacteria; phylum Pseudomonadota; class Gammaproteobacteria; order Burkholderiales; family UBA6910; genus UBA6910. The sequence continues at coordinate 544 of DASTHR010000068.1, read as the reverse complement.
CGATCAGCCACGCAGTGACCAGGGCGCTGCCGTCCATGAGGAAGGGCGCCACCGGAACCCGGCGCAGCCGCAGCATGATCGCCTCGGCGCCCAGCGCCGCCGCGCTGGCCAGCGCGATCTGCACCAGAATCGCCGAGCCGTAGTGCCAGACGTAGGCGGCGATGGCCGGCACGAGCGCCACCAGCACCTTGAGCATGATGCGGGAGACGGAGGCCTGCTCGGCGACGAAGGTCATGGGAAAGCGAGCGGTGAGCGGTGAGCGGCGAGCGGCGAAGCGCAAGGGCCGACCGGCGCACCGAAACCGGGCGCGGGGATCCGGCGGCTCATTCCTCCTCCGCGGCGGCGGTCTGCGCCGCGCCCTGCCCGGCCTCGGCGGCGCCGGGCTTGCCGGCCTTGGGGGAGCGGGTGGCGAGGCGGGCGGCCCGCTCCTGCTTCTCCCGCTCCTGGCGGGCCAGCCGGAATTCGTGGCGTTCGCGGGCGGTGTCGGCGGCCTGGCGCTCGCGCTTCAGGACCCGGATCTCGCCCTTGGCGAATTTGTAGTACT
>DASTHR010000067.1:0-2665 GCA_035718105.1 Burkholderiales bacterium | reverse complement strand
ACGCCCGCGCCGTCGGTCCGGCCCCGGTTTCGCAGTTGTTCTACATAGCGCTCGTCCGCGGAAAGAAACAGCTCGAACGGCGCCCCTTCCGCGATCTGGCGCGCGAAATTCCCCGAGGATCCGAACGAGAGCTTTACTTCGCGCCCGGTGTCGCGTTTGAAAGCCGCGGCGATCTCGGGAAGTACGAACGCCAGGTCGGCGGCGGCGGCCACCGCGGGAACGTCAGCCGCCGACCCCGCGCCGGGCGCGGCCAGCGTGCAGACCAGCAACAACAGCGCGAGGACCCGCTTCAATCCGGAACGCCGATCTTCGGCGTGTCAAAGTTTCGAGCCGTCACACATCGTCGGCCCGTCCTCGCCGTCCCGGACCCCCGGGGACGTTGCCGGTTTCCCGGCGCGCTGCGCGTCCTCCGTGCGACGGCGCGTGGAGGTGTCCCTGGAGATCGTGCTGCGCTTGGAAGGCATGTCCAGGGAGGCGGTGGGGCGCCCGGGCGGGCCGCTCGCAGCCGGCTCCGCGGCCTGCGCCATGCCCGCGCTGCCCAGCGCCGCCAACACGCCGAGTATCACAAGTCCGAAGCCACCGGCGGGGACGAACTTCGACCGCCACACCAGGTTTCCGCCAACCTCGTCGCGCATCATCATTTCCCCCATTTCCGGACCGGATGCCTCCGGGCACCGGCCGCGGCCCTCGGCACAACAGCAGAACTTCAGCAACGGGAAGTATAACGCGCCCACCGCTTTCACACTGCGAGCGGCCGAAGATCCATGCCTGCAAAATCACCGGATCGGACAGGGGGCCGGCAATTGCTGCCCTGCAGGATGATCGATACGCACCGATCGACCGAAAAATTCGGCGCTCCTTCGCCCCTTTCCCCCGAGGGAATGGATCCCGGCGTCGAAGTTTCCGGCGCTCAGGGCTGCGGCCCTAGCTCGGCGCTGCCGCCGACGCCCCCCTCTCGTACCAGTTCCGCGTGCCGTTGACCACCTTGACCACGGTGAGCATCAGGGGCACTTCCACCAGCACCCCCACCACCGTGGCCAGGGCTGCCCCCGACTGGAAGCCGAACAGGCTGATGGCGGCGGCCACGGCCAGCTCGAAGAAATTGCTGGCGCCGATCAGGGCCGAGGGGCCCGCCACGCAATGCGCCACGCCCAGCTGCCGGTTGAGCAGGTAGGCAAGGCCCGAGTTCAGGAATACTTGGATCACGATGGGGACCGCCAGCAGCGCGATCACCAAAGGCTGGGCGATGATGGCCTCCCCCTGGAACGCGAACAGCAGCACCAGGGTCGCGAGCAGCGCGCTCAGGGACCAGGGCTGGATCCGCGCCAGCGCCGCCTGGAATGCCGCCTCGCCCCGGGACAGCAGCGCGCGCCGCCAGGCCTGGGCGATGGCCACCGGGATCACGATGTACAGCACCACCGAGATGACGAGAGTGTCCCAGGGCACGATGATGGACGAGAGCCCCAGCAGCAGGGCCACGATGGGGGCAAAGGCGAACACCATGATGGTGTCGTTGAGGGCCACCTGGGTGAGGGTGAAATTGGGCTCGCCCCGGGTCAGGTGGCTCCAGACGAACACCATTGCGGTGCAGGGCGCGGCCGCCAGCAGGATCAGCCCCGCGATGTAGCTGTCGATCTGCTCCGGCGGCAGATAGGGCGCGAACAGCTGGCGGATGAATATCCAGCCGAGCAGCGCCATGGAGAACGGCTTCACGCCCCAGTTGATGAACAGGGTCACGCCGATGCCGCGCCAGTGCCGCCGCACCTCGTGCAGGGCCCCGAAATCGATCTTCATCAGCATGGGGATGATCATCACCCAGATCAGCAGCCCCACAGGGATGTTGACCCTGGCCACCTCCAGAGCCCCGATGGCGCGGAACAGGCCCGGGAACACCTGCCCCAACCCGATGCCGATCAGGATGCACAGGAACACCCACACCGTTAGCCAGCGCTCGAAGAAGCCGAGAGTCTCGCCCGCCTCGCTATTCGCCACCACTTCGCACTGGGCGCTCATGCGGTCGCGCCTTCGCTGTCCTTCACTCGGCCGATCTCGTCAAGCCTGCGCTTGAGCGCGACATGGTCCAGCTTGTCCAGAGGCAGTGCGAGGAACAGGGAAATCCTCCTTTGGAGCTGGCTGTAGGCCTTTAAGAAAGCCCTGCGCTTGTCCTCGTCGCTCCCTTGCGCCGCAGCCGGGTCCTCGATGCCCCAGTGGGCCGTCATGGGCTGTCCCGGCCAGACCGGGCACACCTCCCCCGCCGCGTTGTCGCACACCGTGAACACAAAATCGAGTTGCGGCGCTCCGGGCCGCGCGAACTCGTCCCAGCTCTTGCTGCGCAGATCCCCGGTGGGCAGGCTGTTCTTTTCCAGCAACTCGAGTGCGAAGGGATTCACCCGCCCGGCGGGATGGCTCCCCGCCGAAAAGGCCCGGGCGCGCCCCCTGCCCAAGTGGTTGATCAGCGCCTCGGCCAGGATGCTCCGCGCCGAGTTTCCGGTGCAGAGGATCAGGACGTTGTAGACACGGTTGCTCATGATTCCCTCAGCTGGATGCGGATGGAACGCAGGAAGCGGCGGGCGGCCCCATGGAATCGCTTCATCGCGCGGCCCTCTTCCTGGATGGTGAAACGGGGATTGCCGCCGGGGCGCACTGATGGGGCGCCCCCTGACAG
>DASTHR010000066.1:0-3211 GCA_035718105.1 Burkholderiales bacterium | reverse complement strand
AAGGGTTCGAGAATCCGGGCCAGCGCTTCCGGCTGGTCGTGGTGCAGCATGTGACCGGCGCCGGGGATCACCGCTTCCGTGAGGTTGTGGAACGCCGCCTTGCGTTCGGCCCACTGCTCCGGGGTGTCCTTGATCCACTCGGCGATGTCGGTCTCCGCGCCCTGCACCCACAGCACCGGCGCACGCACCGCCCCCCAGCAGGCCAGGGTCTCCTCGATGCGGTAGAGCACCGGGTTTACCAGGCGGTGGGCGGGGTCGCCCCGCAACTCCACCGCCCCGGAGCCGTCATCCCGCGCCCAGTGCCGGGCGACGAAGTCGGCGCGCTCCGGGGTGAGCCGGGGATTGTGCTTGTGCAGGCGCTTCGCCAGCGACTCGAAATCCTGGTAGCGCTTGAAATCCGGCGCGGCGCGCAGCTCCTCCAGCCACTGCGCGTAGCGGCCCGGGGCCTGCTCGGCGCGGGTGCGGCCGATGCCGAAGCCCTCCAGGGTTGCAACGCAGCGCACCCGCTCCGGGCGCACCCCGGCGTAGAGGCAGGCCACGTTGCCGCCCAGGCTATGCCCCACCAGGCGCGCGGGCTCCATGGGGGAAAGCGCCTCCAGCAGCGCGTCCAGGTCTCCGACGTAATCCGGAAACCAGTACGCGTCGCGGTTCCATTCCGAGTCCCCGAAGCCGCGCCAGTCCGGCGCCAGCACGTGCCAGTCGCCCTCCAGGGCGTCCACCAGAAACTGGAAGGAGGCGGAGGCGTCCATCCAGCCGTGGAGAAGGAACACTTTGGGCGAACCGGGCGTGCCCCACTCCCGCAGGTGGTAGGACAAGCCCCGGACGTCGAGGAAGCTGGAGGCGCTCGGTTTCATCGTCGGCTCGGCTGGATGGCCCACTCTATCCATCGCCACTCCCTGCGGCAACCGATGTTGCGCTTCCGCATCACCGCCTCGCCGTCGCTGCTCCAGAAAGCGGTTTTCAGGCTGACTGTGATGTATTACGCATTCCCGATACGACGAGAGTGCTTCTCATCCTCGGGAGTGAATTCCCGAGATTGGGGAAACTTGGGGTATTTGCCCTACGCGATCATGGGGATCCCCAACTTCGGGGATTTCTGGGGGGAATTGATCACTTACGGCCTGTGCGGGGCTGACAGAAATCAAAAAACAGGCGCGGCCTCAACGGGCCGCGCTTCCACGTTTCGCCTCCGGCGGCGGAGGCGGGAGTATGCGTCCAGCGGGGTCGCGGTCAGGCTGCGACCGGGGGATAACCCGAGGAAATCCTGATGGTTTGGACTTGGCGGGGGGCAGCGTGGGGCTGCGCAGGCAGGGCCCGGTTGGCGAACAGGGTCGCCTTGACAGGCTCCAGTCCGCGCCCGATTGCTTCCCAGTAAAGCCGTTTCCAGAGGTAGATTTGATCCATGGTGTCCATTTTGGCCTCCGCGACCACTTGTCATTTACGCGTCGTGGTCTGACGAATTGATACGAGCATTAAACGTGCCAAGGAACGGAAGGTGTACATGGCTCCGGGGGGATGGGTGGGGGAGTTGCCCCAGCGGCGGGGCAAGCCCCCCGGCGGGACTGGGTGTCATGGCGCTGCGCCTGCGCCATCTCAGGACGCCGCCTGCCCTTCGCCTGCCGGTGCGGTAGCGGCCGCAGGGGTCTGTTGCGTGAGTTGCGTGGCCAGCACCTGGTTTGCAAATTGTTCTGCCTGGCCGGGCTCGTAGCCGTCCTGGATCGCCTGCCAGTAGAGGCGCTTCCAGAAGTAGATCTGGTTCTGCTCTTCCATCAGTGCTTCCTCCATGGTGGGTGATGCCGCCGGCCTGACGCGGCCATTAATGCAAATGGCGTGCCATACATTTTTCATCAACTATCCCGGCACGCTTGGGCGCGCCCCGGCGCTGCCGATTTCGCGGCCTGTCAACCGGTGAAGCGGGATTTGCTCCGGTGTTAAAATCCTTCGCTTCCCTCCCCCAAGCGACATGTCCTCTCCGAGCTTCGTCCACCTCCGCCTGCACAGCGAGTACTCCATCGCCGACAGCGTGGTGCGCATCGAAGACGCGGCGGCCGCGGCGGCGGCCGACGGCATGCCGGCCCTGGCCCTCGGCGACCTCTGCAATCTGTTCGGCGCCGTGAAGTTCTACCAGGCGGCCCGCAGCCGTGGGGTGAAGCCGGTTGTCGGCTGCGACGTCTGGGTCAGCAACGAAGCCGACCGCGACAAGCCCGGTCGTCTGCTGCTGCTGGTGCAGTCGGCGGAGGGCTACCTTCGGTTGTGCCGGCTGCTCTCCGCCGCCTACCGCTCCAATCAGCATCGCGGCCGACCCGAGCTGCGGCTGGAATGGCTGGAAGAGGGTGGCAGCGCCGGGCTGATCGCGCTTTCCGGCGCGCACCTGGGGAGCGTGGGCATGGCGCTGCTCCAGGGCAACGCGGAGCAGGCCCGAAGCCACGCCGGTCGCCTGGCGCGGTTGTTCCCGGACCGCTTCTACCTGGAGGTGCAGCGCCAGGGGCTGGCGCATTGCGAGACCCATGTGCAGCGGGCGCTGGACCTGGCGTCCGACATGGACCTTCCGGTGGTGGCCACCCACCCGGTGCAGTTCCTGCAGCCCGGGGATTTCGCGGCCCACGAGGCGCGGGTCTGCATCGCGGAGGGCTACCTGCTCTCCGACCAGCGCCGGCCGCGGCATTTCACGGGCGAGCAGTATTTCAAGACCCAGGCGCAGATGCGCGAGCTGTTCGCCGACGCGCCCGAGGCCCTGGCCAACAGCGTCGAAATCGCCCGGCGCTGCACCTTTTCCTTCGACCTCGGCAAGGCGCGCCTGCCGCTGTTCCCCACGCCGGCGGGCGTGAGCCTGGAGGACTACCTGAGCCAGCAGGCGCACGCGGGTCTCGAGCGGCGGCTCGCCGCGCTGTTCCCGGATGCCGAGGCGCGGGCGCGCGAGCGGGCGCGTTACGAAGCGCGGCTCGAATTCGAGGTGAGGACCATCGTGCAGATGGGTTTCGCCGGCTACTTCCTGATCGTTGCGGACTTCATCAACTGGGCCAAGGGCAACGGCGTGCCGGTGGGGCCGGGGCGCGGCTCGGGCGCCGGTTCCCTGGTGGCCTACAGTCTCGGCATCACCGACCTCGACCCCCTCCGTTACGACCTGCTGTTCGAGCGCTTCCTCAACCCGGAGCGGGTGTCCATGCCCGACTTCGACATCGACTTCTGCCAGGACGGCCGCGACCGGGTG
>DASTHR010000065.1:0-3390 GCA_035718105.1 Burkholderiales bacterium | reverse complement strand
GCCTCGGAGCGCAGGACCCGCCGCTCCAGCCCGTCTCCCTCGCCTCCGGTCGCCAGGTACTGCGCCAGCGCCCGCGCTCCCGCGATGGCCTGCCCGGGCGACTCCGCGCCGCGGGTGTGCAGCAACAGCATCTCCCGCAGCATCTGCCGCAGGTGGAATCCCGGGTACGCGTTGTAGCTCACGAATGCGATCCCGGCCGGCGCCGGGCAGCGGGCGATCACCTCCATCAGCCGGTCGCGGACCGGGGAGGGCACCCAGGAATAGAAGCCGTGGGCCACCACGTAGTCGAAAGCCCCCAGGGCCCGCGGATCAGCCTCCATCAGGTCCGCCTGCAGCAAATGCACATTGGCAACCTCGACGGACCGGGCCAGTTCCACCGCCTTGGCGATAGCCCGCGCCGACAGGTCAATGCCCACGAACTCGGAACCGGGCAGCCCGTAGGCCATCGCCACCAGGTTGGCGCCGTCGCCGCAGCCGATCTCCAGGGTGCGGCACGAGGAAGGGTATTTCGTGGCCAGGCCGAACAGCCGTCCCACGGCGGCCAGCGCCCGCGGGTGGGTGTCGGCGTAGGGATGGCCGGGGTAATCGACGGAATCGTAGAGCGTGGACATGGCGGTGGAAATAACGCGGCCCGCGGGTGCACCGCGGGCCGCGCCTGGCGGAAACTCACTCCGGGGTCATTTCCGACCCCGGATTCCTGTAAAAATCAGTATTACTTGCCCGTCGCGCAGGAAACGGCTTCAGACACGGCGGCACCCAGGGACCCATCGGGGTTTGCCGGCCTGTACACGATGGTGACGCTGCCGGGGCTGAAGCTCACGGTCTCCCTGGCCTTGTCGTCGCCCGAGGCTTCGTTCACCTGCGTGGACACGACGATCACGTCCTGCATGGTCACGTTGTAGAAATCCGCGGACTTGTCGCCGGCCTTTCGCAGGGTCAGGGTCATGGTGGGGATGGTCTGTCCCGTCACCGCCCCCAGCGCCAGCGCCGGGGTCGCTCGGTCGAGGAACTTGACGATCTGGACCGGGGAACAGTTGCCGCGAACCCCCTTCACCTTTTCCCCCTGGGTAAAGGTATGGGTGTACGAAAGCACGTCAATTTCGCCCTTGTGCTTGGAGTCCTGCGATTCCCCGGGGATCCCGGGAATGTCGAGGAAGGCATCCAGCACGGCCAGTGCCGGCTCCGCCGCCATGAGGCCGAGGCCGGCTGCGCCCGCCATCAGCGACTTCACCGCCAGCGCCGGCAGGCGCTTCCTTGGTTCTTCGTTGTTCATGGTTCTCTCCGCTTTAGGTTTGTGGTTGTTAATTAATGCTGGCTTTCTTCCCGTCCCCGGAGGTAGAAGCGCGCCATCTCGCTGCCGTGGCCTCAAAACTCTCCCGTCCCCGGAACCGGGCCTCGCCAGTATAGGCGAACCTTGCCCGGACGCCACCTCGAGGTTTCTTGACGCCGGGGAGCGCTTTCGTGGTGGAATCTGTCCAATCTCACGCCCGCGCCAGAAAAGGAGGGTTCCCATGACCTCGGACAGCAAGCCCGACCCCAGCCGCCGCGCGTGGCTGCGGACCGCCGCCGCCATCGCCGCCGCACTGCCCCTCGGAGCGCGGGCGGCGGACGCCCCCGCCGCCAAACCCCGCATCGGCATCATCGGCACCGGGAAGATCGGCGGCGCCCTGGCCGAGTTGTGGGCGAAGGCCGGCTACGAGCTGGTGATCTCCTCGCGCCATCCCGAGCAATTGCAGGCGCTGGCGAAACGCCTGGGTCCGAAGGTGCGCGCCGCCACGCCGAGGGAAGCGGCGGCGTTCGGCGAAGTCGTGCTGGTCTCCGTGCCCTACGGCGCGCTGCCCCAGGTGGGGCGCGATTACGCCGCCGAGCTGAGGGGCAAGGTCGTGCTCGACACCGGCAACCCCTATCCCCACCGCGACGGCGCCATGGCCGAGGAGGCGCGCAGGAAGGGCACCGGCATCGCCTCGGCCGAGTTCCTGCCCGGCGTGCGCCTGGTGCGGGCCTTCAATTCCATACCCGCCTTTGCCCTGACCACCGAGGCGCACCGCACGGGTGAGCGGATCGGCGTTCCCCTGGCCGCCGATGACCCGGAGGCCCTGACGATCGCCTCCCGGCTGGTGCAGGACGCGGGTTTTGAGCCCATCATCGTCGGGCCGCTCTCCCGCGCGAAGGAGTTCGACGTCGGCGCCGGAGTGTACGGGCGCGCCATCACGGCCCGGGAACTGCGCCAGGGGCTAAACCTAAAGCCCTGATTTTCCTGAATCGCCTGTCCGGGGCCGGCCCGGTTTTCCTTGCCAAGATACCCCATAGGGGTCATACTGGCGGCTGTCGAACCGGTTGTGGGTTGGTCCTCGGCATCTTCCGGGATGCATCTGTCGGTCTTCCCCCAGTGGTCTACTACCGCCGCGCGCAATTCCGTGCGCGGCAATCCATACCAAGGAGGGAAGCTCATGGCTTCAGGCACCGTCAAGTTTTTCAATGCAACCAAGGGTTTCGGGTTCATCCAGCCCGAGGACGGCTCGAAGGACATCTTCGTGCACATTTCCGCCGTGGAGCGCTCCGGCCTGTCCGGGCTGGCGGAGAAGCAGCGTGTTTCGTTCGATGCGGAGAAGGGTCGCGATGGCCGCGTTTCCGCGGTCAACCTGAAACTGATCTGATCGCGGGCGCGGCGGCCACGCCGCTGCGCCGGTTTCACCGATCCGCGTTTGAGCGACCGGCCACGGGCCGGCCGCCGGGAGTTCATTGATGGCCAAGGAAGAACTCGTCGAGATGGAGGGCGTCGTGAACGAAGTCCTCCCCAACACACAGTTTCGCGTCACCCTCAGCAACGGCATCGAGATCATCGCCTACGCCTCGGGCAAGATGCGCAAGCACCGCATCCGCATCCTGGCCGGCGACCGGGTCACCCTCGAGATGTCCCCGTACGACCTCACCAAAGGCCGGATCAATTTCCGGCACAAGGACGAATCCGCCGCGCCGCGGCCGCCCTCGGCGCGCCCAGCGCAGTTCCGCCGGCGCTGAGCGATCGCGGCCGGACATCTTCCCCAATGACAGGCCCGGCACGGGCTTGTCGCCGCACGAACAGCACTGTCCAGCAGCCGTCCGGGGCGTCCGCCCAAGGGCTTCCGTCCGGGCTCAGTTCGTCTCCCCGCCCGCCTTCTGCAGCGACTCCAGTTCCCGCTGGGCGCGGTCACGCTCCGCGAATTCCTCCACCTGCGTGCCGAGCCTGCGCAGGATGTCGCCGGTGATGGCCGGGCTGTCGTAGGCGAAGATCACCCAGGCGAGCGCCCGGGTCATCGCTGACGTGTACTCCGCCATCTCCCCGCGCCCGATCGCGTCGCGCTGCAGGGCCCGGAGGCGATCCAGGTAACGCTCGGCGGAGTCCGCGGC
>DASTHR010000064.1:0-5406 GCA_035718105.1 Burkholderiales bacterium | reverse complement strand
GCCCTGCGCGACGATGTTGCGGGGCTGCAGCGGCAGATCGCCGCCGCCGTGCTGCGGAGCGGGGCGGCTTCCGCGCCGCCGGCGGAGCAGCTCGCCGCCTGGGAAGCCCGCGCGGCGGGCGGAATCGCGCGGGTACGGCAGGTCTTCGGTGAACTTCAGGCCGGCACCGCACCGGAGCTTTCCATGCTCTCCGTGGCGCTGCGGGAGCTGCGCACGCTCGCCTGATCAGAGGTCGAGCACGATGCGCCGGGTCTGCGGGTCGCCGGGCTCGGGCTGGATGCGGAAGCCGAGCTGGCGGGCGAATTTGAGCATCTTGTGGTTGTCGCTCAACACCGTGCCTTCCATGGTGCGGAAACCGCGTTTGCGGGCGGCCTCGATCAGGTCCGCCATGAGCACGCCGGCGAGGCCGGTGCGCCGCCACGCGTCGTCGATGACGATGGCGAATTCGCAAATGGTCGTTCCGGGCTCAGAGACGTAGCGGGCGACGCCCACCTCGGCCTCGCCGCCGTCGTCTGGGACCACGGCGATCAGCGCCAGGTGGCGGTCGTAGTCGATCTCGGTGAAGTGCCGGAGCTTCTTGGGCGAGAGCTCCCGCAGATGCTCCATGAAGCGGTAATAGCGGGTCTCGCTGGAGAGGCCGCGCACGAAGTCCTGCTCGATCTGCTTGTCCTGGGGACGGATCGGGCGCACGGTGACCTCCCGCCCGTCCAGCAGGCAGTGCCTGCGCACCAGCTCCCCGGGGTAGGGGGTGGCCGCCTCATTCATCGCGGGTCGCTTCCACCTGGATCAGCAGCCTGACCTCGTCGCCCACGGCCGGGATGTGCCGGCTCATGCCGAACTCGGAGCGCTTCAGCGTGGCGGTCACGTCCGCGCCGCAGGTCTGCTTGCGGTTGATCGGGTTCACGCCGCAGTTCAGGGAATGCACGGTGAGGACAAGGGGGCGGGTGACTCCCAGCAGGGTCAGCTCGCCGGGCACCCGCACCAGGCGCTCGCCCTCGAACTCCATGCCCGTGGAGCGAAAGTACACATAGCGGTGGTTCTCGGCGTCGAAGAAGGTTTCCGAGCGCAGGATGGCTTCCAGTTGCGCGTCCCCTGTGTCCACAGACGTGGGGTCCACCTCGATCAGCACCCAGCCGGATTTGGCCGTCCGGTCCAGGGCGATCTGGCCGGAGCTCCGGTTGAAGCGACCGCGCTGGGTGGAGAGGCCGAGGTGGCGCACCTCGAAGCTGGGGAAGGTGTGGCGCGGGTCGATGGTGTAGGTTTCCGCGGCCGAAGCGGGCAGGGCCAAGGCGGCCATCACGAGCCCCGCAAGCCGGACACGAAGGTGTTGTGTCACGCCGTGTCCTTCATGGACTTGGAGCGGAGTTGTCCGCCTGAAGGCGGACCCACGCACCTCAGCCTCGAAGTGATGTATGCGCCTGAAGGCGGCCCTGCGCGGCTCCCCTTACGCGTCACGGTCAGTCCTTGAATGCCTCGACCTGGATGAACAACTTCACTTCATCGCTCACGCCGGGGACGTACTTGGTCATGCCGAACTCGGAGCGCTTGATCACGGCCAGCGCGTCGGCGCCGCAGACGTCCTTCTTGTTGATGGGATGCACGCCGCAGTTGAAGGCGCTGATGGTCAGGGTGACCGGCTTTGTGATCCCCAGCAGGGTGAACTCCCCCTCCACGGCGGCGGGCTTGTCGCCGCTGAACTTCACCGACTTTGACTTGAAGCTGAGGGTTGGGAACTTCTCGGTGTTGAAGAAATCCTCGCCCCGAAGGTGCTCCTCGAGCTTGTCGAGCCCGGTGTCCACCGACGCAGCGTCGATGACGATGTCAACGCTCCCGGTCTTCGCCTGGCGGTCCAGCATGATCTTGCCGGTGGTCTTGTTGAAGCGCCCGCGCTGGGTGGAGAAGCCCAGGTGGTTGACCTCGAAGCTGGGGAAGGTGTGGCGCGCGTCCACGCTGTAGGACTCGGCGGCCAGGGCGGGCGCCGCCACGGCGGCGGCGAGGGTGGCGAACAGGATCTTCTTCATGTCCGGAAACTCCTTCATGGATGATGATTACTTGACGGGGGAGGCCGTCACGCGGAAACGGACCTGCACGTCGTCCGCGACCGTTTCCACGTCGGACCAGGGACCCTCGCCGATGGCGAACTGCAGACGCTTCACGACGAAACTCCCCTCCAGGACGGCGTTCGCGCCGTCCTGGCGGAAACTGACCGGGGCGACCACGTCCCGGCTGCGACCCTTGATGGTGAGCGTTCCGGCGACCTCATAGCGGTTCGGTCCCAGGGGCTTCACGCGGGTGGACGCGAATGTGGCGGTGGGGAATCTCGGCGTGTCGAACCAGCCCTTCGTCCTGGCCTCGGCGTTGGCCTCGTCGCTGCCGGCGTCTATGCCGGCCAGGTGCACCGTGATGCGGGTGCTGCCGGACTCGGGCTTGGCGGGATCGAAGGAAAGCTGGACGTCGAACTTGCGAAAGCTGCCCTCAACGGGGACATTCATCTGCCTGGAGACGAAGCGGATCTCGCTCTTCTCCGGCAGCACCTTGCCGTATTCGACCGCCCCGGCAGGAGCGGCCGCCACCAGGGCGGCGAGGGCGAGGACGCGCGATGTCACTTTCATGCGGGGTTTCTCGGTTTCAGCCCCGGCACCATGCGCGCCAGCACGGCGTCGCGGTCCAGGAAATGGTGTTTGAGCGCGGCGGCCGCGTGCAGGGCGACCAGCGCCGCGAGGCTGTAGTTCAGGAACATGTGCACGAACCTGAGCAGGTCGGCGAGCATCTTATCCTTGGGCAGCAGGTCGGGCAACGGGATGATGCCCAGGTATACGGTCTGGAAGCCGGCGGCGGAACTGAACAGCCAGCCGGTGAGGGGGATCGCGAGCAGCAGCAGGTAGAGCACCAGATGCGTCGCGCCCGCGAGATGGCGCTCCCACGCGGGCACGCTCGCGGGCAACGGTGGCGGCGCGTGGCTAACGCGCCAGGCGATGCGCGCCAGCAGCAGCAGGAACACCGTGACCCCGATCCACTTGTGGTAGGAGTAGAGCTTGAGCTTCCAGGGGGAGAGCCTGAGCCCCACCATGTACAGGCCCACCGGGAAGGCGCAGAAGATCAGCAACGCCGACGCCCAGTGCAGGAACACGGCGGGGGCGCGGTAGCGGGTCACATCGGGCACGCGAATCATGACCATGGTTCTGAATGTGGCGCGGAGCCCGCGTTCAGCAGAACGGGCATGCTGCGGGGTCTGCGGAAAACCACGCGACGGCCATGCCCGCCAGCGCGAATATCAGCAGGTGGGCGATGCCCCAGAGCCGGTACTTGCGCACCAGCCGGTCCGGGTCGAGGTTGGTGAGCAGGAACATGCGGCCGTCGGAGGGGGCGCGCAGGAGATGCAGCGCCGGGGTGCCGGCGCGGATCTCCTCGTGGCGGGCGGCGACCCGCCTTCTCGCCTCTGCCCGCGCCAGCGCCCACTCGCGGAGGTTGATTTCCCCGTCGCCGTCCAGGTCGAAGCGCGCGAGCAGCCGGGGACGGTCCTGCTTCCACTCCGCGAGCAGTTGGCCCACGTCCTGGCTCTCGCTCAGGGGAACGGTGGCGCCGGTCGTGGTGGAAAACTCGCCGATGGCGTAGAGCGGATCGTCCGCGAGCAGCAACCACTCGGTGTAGCGGTAGTCGCCCTTGGCCCATTTCTGCCGGTGGCGGGAGTGGATTTCGGCGCCCTCCGGGTCGATGACGCACTCGCCGGTGCCGTCCCGCAGCAGGAAGGTGTCCCCGCTCTCGCCGGCGTCCACCCGCTCCCACTTGTCCTCGCTGTTCCGGTGCTCCACCACGTAGCGGAACCAGAGGCAGGGCAGCGCGGTGAGCTTGGACAGCAGCGCCGCGCCGGGCGGGGCGGAGGCGCGCCCCTGCAGCTCGGTGTAGCCCTGCGCCGCGGAGGCGATCCTGGACGTGGGGGTGTCCCCGATCAGGCGGTGGCGGCGGAAATTCCCGATCCAGGCGAAGAAGCTGATCAGGGACACGGCGGAGAGAAATCCCAGCCAGGCTTCCCGGGTGCCGATCTGGACCGCCATCAGCAGCAGGACCAGATGGGCGCCCGACGTCAGGGCATTGAGATAACTTTCCCGGAAGGGGGAGGGCATGGCTGCCGCCCGCCTGTTGGCCGGGAGCTCAGGCGAACAGCTTCTTCACGTCCACGTCGGCCTTTTCCTCGGCCTGGAACTCCAGGAGCTGGGCCAGTCGGAAGCCGAACATCCCCGCCACGATGTTGTCGGGAAACTGCTCGACGCGGACGTTGTTGACGTTCACGCTCTCGTTGTAGAACTCCCGCCGGTCGGCGATGGCGTTTTCCAGCCCGGTGATGCGGTCCTGCAGGTGGCGGAAAGTCTCGTTGGTCTTGAGGTCGGGGTAAGCTTCGGCCACCGCGAACAGGTTGCCCAGCCCGAGGCGCAGCGCGCCCTCGGCATGGCCCAGCGCCGGAATGTTCTGGGATTCGCGAGCGGCCTGCACCTGGGCCCTTGCCCTCATCACCCCCTCCAGGGTGTCCTGCTCGAACTTCATGTACTGGCGGCAGGTCTCCACCAGATTGGGCAGCTCGTCGTGGCGCTGCTTGAGCAGGACATCGATATTGGACCAGGCCTTGCTGACGTTGTGCTTTAGGGCGACCAGGTTGTTGTAAACCATGATGCCGTAGACCGCGACCACGCCGACCGTCCCGAACACCACCAGCAGAAAAACGCCCATGGCGCCTCCCTTCGCGTTTTGTCCGCGGCGAAGTATACCCGAGGGCCGCGGCCCAGTCCGCTGGTGGGTTATAATCGGCCGCGAACCACGGCTCACATTCACATCATGTTTCGGGGTGGCGGAGGGTTGCGATGCGGATCAGCAAGGCGTTGGCGGCGGCTTCAATTCTGGCGGTGGCGGGGATGGCACTCGCGCAGCCGTATCAGCTGCTGGGGGGCGCTCCCCTGTCGCGAATGACGGAGAAGGACATCGCCCTTTACGGTGAGGCTCTGAGGAAGGCGCTCGACGAGGGTAAGAACGGCCAGGCGTACGACTGGTCGAATCCCGAAACCGGGGCCTCCGGCACCATCCAGCCCAAGCGCGACTTTGTCCGGGGAGACAGCAAGTGCCGGGATGTGTTCACCGAAACCCGCGCGAAGGGCCGCCGCGAACGGGGAACCTGGCCTTTCTGCCAGGAGGCCGACGGCTCCTGGAAGTTTGCTCCCCAGGCGGCCGGCCGGTGATTTTTCGCGGCTCGGGCCGGCCCCGCCGGCCTCTGGTGGGGGGCGTGCCGCTGGTGCTGGCTCTGTTGGCCTCGGGGCTTGCCGCGGGGGGTTCCGCCGCGGGGGGCGGGTGCCCGGACTGCGGCACGGTTCGCTCCATCCGCGAGGTGGACCGGGAGTTGCCGCAGCCCCGCGCCAG
>DASTHR010000063.1:0-15523 GCA_035718105.1 Burkholderiales bacterium | reverse complement strand
GCGGGTCAATTGCTATAAAGCGCATTCTCGTTTCCGCCACACGAGACGCGGGTGGGAGTCCCGCGGGGGACAGCGACGACAAAAGGGGAACCTCACATGAACAAGCAGGACTTGATCGAATCCATTGCCAAATCCGCCGATTTGTCCAAGGCAGCCGCAGGTCGGGCCCTGGACGCGACGGTGACTGCCGTGCGCAGTTCGCTGAAGAAAGGCCAGTCCGTGACCATTGTCGGATTCGGTACTTTTACCGTGGGCAAGCGCGCAGCGCGAACCGGCCGCAACCCGCGCACCGGTGCCGAGATTCGCATCCGCGCCGCGAAGGTGGTGAAATTCAAGGCTGGAAAAGCCCTCAAGGATGCCGTAAAATAACCTTAATACGCGGGTGCTTAGCTCAGGGGTAGAGCGTCGCCCTTACAAGGCGAAAGTCGGGAGTTCGATCCTCTCAGCACCCACCAGCGTGGATGTTGATTTCAGGAGTGGTAGTTCAGTCGGTTAGAATACCGGCCTGTCACGCCGGGGGTCGCGGGTTCGAGTCCCGTCCACTCCGCCAGATTTTCAAAGGCGAACGCTAGTTCGCCTTTTTTGTTGCAGTGCGCCCCCAGAGGGGGTGAGCGCCGGGGGATAGAGAACCATGTCCTTGTTCGAAATGTTGCGGGAAAAAAAGACCGGCCAGCTGTTCGCCAAGATCATTCTGGCGATGCTGATCATTCCATTTGCGCTGTTCGGGGTGGACTACTACCAGCGTGGCACATCGGGTGACTACGTGGCGAAGGTGGGGGACTACCGGATCACTGCCCAGGAGTATGACCAGGCACTGCGGGAGCGGCAGGAGCAGATGCGCCAGGTTCTGGGGCGCAACTTCGATCCCGCCATCATGGACAACCCCGACGTTCGCCGCACGATCCTGGAGGAACTGGTCAACCAGCACGCGCTGACCGAGCGTGCGGCCGGCGCGGGTCTCGCGGTGCCTGACGCCGAGGTCGCGCGACTGATCCAGCAGGTGGAGGCATTCCAGAAAGACGGGAAGTTCTCGAAGGAGCGGTACGAGGCGGCGCTGCGCAGCCAGGGCCTCACGCCGGTGGTCTTCGAGCAGCGCCTGCGCCAGCAGATGCTGATGCAGCATCTGGAGTCCGCCTTGGGCGCGGCAAATTTCGTGCCCCAGGCCAGCGTGGACCGGATGATCGCCATTGGCGAGCAGCAGCGGGAATTCAGCCAGGCGCCGTTCCTTCCGGACCAGTTCCTGGCGGAGGTCAGAATCGAGCCGGCAGCCGTCAAGGCCTATTACGAGGCCAACAGGGCGGAGTTCGAGATTCCGGAGCAGGTGCGTCTGGAATACATCGTGCTGTCGCCGGATGTGCTGAGCAAGGAAGTGACGGTCAGTCCGGAGGAAATCGCCAAGTACTACCGCGACCACGAGAAGGACTTCGGTCAGCCCGAGGAACGGCGGGCGAGCCATATCCTGATCACGAGCCCCATGGGGGCCCCCGAGGCGGAGCGCAAGGCGGCGAAGGCCAAGGCGGAGGAACTGGCGCGGCAGGCGAAGCAATCACCAGAGAAATTTGCGGACCTGGCGAGGCAGCATTCGCAGGATCCGGGTTCCGCGGCCAACGGCGGCGATCTCGGCTTTTTCGGACGCGGGGCCATGGTGAAGCCATTCGAGGAAGCGGCCTTCTCCATGAAGCAGAACGAGATCAGCGGTCCGGTGGAGTCCGATTTCGGTTTCCACGTCATCCGGCTCACCGCCATCAAGCCCGGAAAGATGATGAGCCAGGAGGAGGCGTCCCCCAGGATCGAGCAGGAGCTGCGCAAGCAGAAGGCAGGACGGAAGTTCGCGGAAGTGGCGGAGACCTTCAGCAATCTGGTGTTCGAGCAAAGCGACAGCCTCAAGGCGGCGGCGGAACACTTCAAGCTCCAGCCCCAGCGCACCGACTGGATCAAGCGCAAGGGCGGCGAGCCCGCGTTTCCGGTAAACGACAAGATGCTCGCGTCCGTGTTTTCCGACGAGGTGCTCAAGAACAAGCGGAACACCGAGGCCATCGAGGTGGCCCCCAACACGCTGGTGTCGGCCCGGGTCCTGGAGTACAAGCCGGCCGCGATGCGCGGATTCGACGAGGTAAGCGGGGAGATCGCGAAGAAGCTGCAGCGCAAGCAGGCGTCGGATCTCGCCGTGAAGGCCGGAAAGGAGGCGCTGGCCAAGCTGCAGAAGGGCGAGGAGGCGAGCGTCACCTGGGGTGTGCCTCTGGCGCTGTCGCGGCAACGCCCCGCTGGTCTGCCTGATTTCGCGGTGCGCCCGGCATTCCAGGCCGATGCTTCGAAGCTGCCCGCGTATGTCGGCGTGGAGAATCCCCGCGGCGGTTACCTAATCCTTCGCGTCAATAAAGTCATCGACGCGCCCGCTGCCACGGAAGCCCAGCGCCGGCTCTACGGCGATCAGTTGCGCTAGCTGCTCGCCCAGGAACAGCTCAACGCATTCCTTGCCAGCGCAAAGGCCGCGGAGGGGGTCACCCTGCGGCCCGAGCGGGTGGAGAAGAAACAGCAGTAGTTGCGTGGCGACGTGAGGCTGAATCGGGCGCCTGTCGCTGTGCGGCGGGCAGGCTCGGATGCTGGCGTTTCGCGTGCGTGTACTTATTCCTCGGCGCTTCCCAGCGCCGTCGTGTTGAATCCGCCGTCCACGTAGAGAATTTCCCCGGTAATGCCGCTGGCGAGTTCGCTTGCCAGGAACGCAGCGGCATTGCCGACTTCCTCGATGGTGACGTTGCGCCGCAGGGGTGCATGCTTCTCGTTGTAGCCCAGCAACTTCCCGAAGTTGGAGACGCCCGCCGCCGCCAGGGTCTTGATCGGGCCGGCGGAAATGGCGTTTACGCGGATGCCTCTGGGCCCCAGGCTGCTGGCCATGAAGCGAACGTTGGCCTCGAGGCTGGCCTTGGCAAGCCCCATCACGTTGTAATGCGGCATGGTGCGCACCGCTCCCAGGTAGCTCAGGGTGAGAAGGGATGCGTTGCGTCCCAGCATCATGGGCAGGCCGGCCTTTGCCAGTGCGGCAAAGCTGTAGGAACTGATGTCGTGGGCGATGCGGAATGCCTCGCGGTTGACGTTTTCCAGATAGTCGCCTGCCAGGGCTTCCCGCGGCGCGTAGGCGATGGAATGGACGATGCAGTCCAAGCCCTCCCAGTGCTTGCCGAGGTCCACGAACAGCTGCTCGATTTCGGCGTCGCTGGCGACGTCGCAGGGGAAGACCGAAGAGCTTCCGAATTCCTGGGCCAGCTTCTGCACCCGTTCCCTTACGCTTTCGCCCTGGTAGGTGAATACCAGCTGTGCGCCCTCGCGATGCATGGCCTTGGCGATGCCGTAGGCAATGGACCGGTTGCTGAGCAGTCCGGCGATCAGGACCTTTTTATCGGCGAGAAAACCCATGGCTCCCCTCGGTTACCAGACTGCGGGAAGCGCAAATTATAGCGGATTTATCCTCCGCCCAGCCGGGCGCAGGTGACGGCCCTGCGTGCATTCATTACACTTCGGCCGTGACCTCATCTTGGGGCAACTTTCTTCGCGGGATCGTGGCAGTCGTGGCGTTGCTCACCGCGGCCTGCAGCGGATCGCCCTGGAACAATCCCTATCCCGCGGCCGAGAGCGGCGCCAACATCCTCTACACTTCCTTCAGCGAGCGGCCCAAGCATCTGGACCCGGTTCAGGCTTATAGCGAGAACGAGTATGTCTTCATCAACCAGATCTATCAGCCTCCGCTGCAGTACCACTATCTGAAACGCCCCTTCACCCTGATCCCTTCGGCGGCGCAGGAGCTTCCGCGGCCCCGCTACTTCGACAAGGCCGACCGGGAGTTGCCGGCGAACGCGAAGGACGTGGCCTACAGCGTGTACGAGATCCGCATCCGGCCCGGGATCCTCTACCAGCCGCATCCGGCGTTCGCCCGCGACGACTCGGGGAAGCCGCTTTATTTCGACCTCACCCCTGGCCAGTTGAGGGGCATCCACCGCGTGGGCGATTTCCCGCGGACCGGCTTCAGGGAACTGGAGGCCGCAGACTACGCATACCAGATCAAGCGCCTGGCTCATCCGCGGCTGCACTCGCCCATCCTCGGCCTGATGAGCGAGCACATCGTGGGGCTGAAGGACCTCACGTTGCGGCTCAAGCAGGCCGCGAGCGTCCTGCCGAGGGACGCCTGGCTGGACCTCAACAGCTTTCCGCTGGAGGGCGTGGAGGTCGTGGACCGCCACACCTACCGCATCCGGATCCACGGCCGCTATGCCCAGTTCGTCTACTGGCTGGCGATGCCGTTCTTCGCGCCGGTCCCCTGGGAGGCGGATCGGTTCTATTCGCAGCGCGGCCTTGCCGAGAGGAACATCACCCTGGACTGGTATCCGGTGGGCACCGGACCCTACATGCTGGTGGAGAACAACCCGAACCGCATCATGGTGCTTGACCGCAACCCGAACTTCGGTGGCGAGACCTACCCCGTGGAAGGAGAACCCGGCGACGCCGAGCGCGGACTGCTGCGCGACGCCGGCAAGCCGCTGCCCTTCATCGACCGCGTGGTGTTCACTCTCGAGAAGGAAGGCATTCCCTACTGGAACAAGTTCCTGCAGGGTTACTACGACGCTTCCGGCATCAGCAATGACAACTTCGACCAGACCATCCAGATGAGCAGCACCGGAGACGTGGCGCTCACGGAAACGATGCAGGCCCAGGGCATCCGGCTCGACACCTCGGTGGCCACCTCCGTCTTCTACATGGGGTTCAACATGCTGGACCCGGTGGTGGGGGCGCCTGCCGGGGAGCGGGGACGGATGCTGCGGCTCGCCATCTCCATCGCCATCGACCAGGAGGAGTTCATCTCCATATTCGCCAACGGCCGCGGCTTGCCGGGCATGGGGCCCTTGCCGCCCGGCATCTTTGGCTACCGCGAGGGCAGGGAGGGGATGAATCCCCACATCTACGACTGGAAGGACGGTCGCGCGCAGCGCAAGCCCGTGGAGGTGGCGCGCCGGCTGCTGGCCGAGGCGGGTTATCCCAACGGGCGGGACGAGAAAACCGGGCAGCCGCTTCTGGTCAATCTCGACACCACCCTCGCCGGGGTCGGCGCCAAGTCGCGGCTCGACTGGCTGCAGAAGCAGTTCGAGCGCATCAACGTTCAGCTGGTGGTGCGCTCCACCGACTACAACCGGTTCCAGGACAAGATCCGAAAGGGCAACGCCCAGCTTTTCTACCTCGGGTGGAATGCTGACTATCCGGACCCGGAGAATTTCTTCTTCCTCCTGCACGGCCCGCAGGGCAAGGTTCGGTTCACGGGGGAGAACGCGGCCAACTACTCAAACCCGGACTACGACGCCCTGTTCGAACAGATGAAAAACCTTCCGGACGGGCCCGACCGCCAGGCCCTGATAGACCGCATGGTGGCCATCCTTCAGCATGACGCGCCCTGGGTGTGGGGCTTCAATCCCAGGGACTATTCACTCGCCCACGCATGGGTCCACAATCGCAAGCCCAATCAGGTGGCCAACAACACCCTCAAGTACCAGCGGGTGGATCCGGCGCTGCGGGAGTGGAAGCGCCGCGATTGGAACCAGCCGGTGCTTTGGCCGATGGTCGCGATGGCAGGTGGCCTGGGCGCGGTCCTGGTCCCGGGCTTCGTCGCGTACCGGCGGCGCGAGCGCATGGCGGCGAAATAGGATCCCATGATTGCCTACATCATCCGCCGGCTGCTTTATGCCATTCCGATCCTGCTGGGGGTGAACATCATCACCTTCGCGCTGTTCTTCGTGGTGAACTCCCCCGACGACATGGCGCGCATGCACCTTGGGGTGAAGCGGGTCACGCCGGAGGCGATCCAGAAGTGGAAGGAGGAGCGCGGCTACGACAGGCCCCTGCTGTTCAATCCGGCGCGGCAGGGCGCGGCGGCGCTCACCGACACGATTTTCTTCGACAAATCGGTGAAGCTGTTCGCATTCCAGTTCGGGCGCGCCGACGACGGTCGCGACATCGGCCGCGAAATCAGGAACCGGATGGGACCCAGCCTAGCCATTGCGGTACCGGTCTTCCTCGCCGGACTGGGCGCCTACATCAGCTTCGCGCTCATCATGGCGTTCTTTCGCGCCACCTACATCGATTTTGCGGGAGTGATCCTGTGCGTGGCCATGATGTCCATCTCCGGCCTGTTCTACATCATCGGTAGCCAGTACCTGATCAGCAAGCTATGGAAACTGGTGCCCATCTCCGGCTACGCCGAAGGGGTGACTGGGCTGAAATTCCTGGTGCTGCCGGTGCTGGTGGGCGTCGTCGCCGGGGTGGGCGCCAGCACGCGCTGGTACCGCACCATTTTCCTGGAGGAAATGGGAAAGGACTATGTGCGCACCGCCCGGGCCAAGGGCATGCCCGAGTTGCGGGTGCTGTTCCGCCATGTGCTGGCGAACGCCATGATACCGATCCTCACCGGTGCGGTGGTGGTGATTCCGCTGCTTTTCATGGGCAGTCTCATCACCGAGTCCTTCTTCGGCATCCCGGGGCTGGGCAGTTACACCATAGACGCCATCAACTCCCAGGATTTTGCCGTGGTTCGCTCCATGGTTTTCCTGGGATCGGTGCTCTACATCGTCGGGCTGATCCTCACCGACATCTCCTACACCCTGGTGGATCCGCGGATTCGACTGGAGTGAAGAGAGAGTGGCAAGGTACAAGAAGCAAGGTTCAAGGAACCACAACCACTGGGCGGGATCGTTTCCCTGACCCCTGCATCCATGCCGTTCAAACCCGTCCTTCTCGCCACTGACGCGCTGATCTGGCTGCTGGTCGCCGCGGTGCTGGGCTTCGCCTGGTACGTGCGGCGCAGGGAGCACCTGCTGGCGCCTTGGCGGCGGGTGGCGAGGAGCGCCAGCGGCATGGCGGCGGGCACGGTGCTCGCGTTCTTCGTGCTGACGGGACTTCTGGATTCGGTCCACTTCCGCCCGGCGCTGCCCGACGAGCCGGGAAAGCCCCGGGCCTACGCCGTGGAGGTGTTGAGCCTGCTGGACGTCGCCCTCAAGCCGCTGCGTACAAACAAGGAACGCACCTATTCGGCCCCCTTGGCGACCCATCTGTTCTCCAGGGAGACGGTGGAGCTGCCGGACGGCCGCATCACCCGGGAATATCCGCGGCTCCGGTTCGGTGGGGCGGGTTTGAAGGATCCCGAGGCGGACTGGCTGCCCGACGTGATGGCGCGGGCAGGACTGGGATTGGCAGGAGCAGTTCTCGCCTGGGCCGCGGTGGTGGCGGGCCTGATCCTGGTTGTGGCCCGTCGGCGCCGCACGGTGCCCGCCGCGATCTGGCAGGAGATCCGGTCCGGGCGGGGCGAGGTGCCGTGGCGCGCGGTACTTGTCGCGCTGGGGGCGATGCTGGCGGTGATCGGCGCGGCGGCGGCGCTTGCGACCGGCTATCACGTGCTGGGCACGGACAAGGTCGGTCAGGATGTGCTCTACCTGTCCCTCAAGAGTGTGCGCACCGGTCTGGTGATCGGAACCGTCACAACCCTGGTGATGCTGCCGTTTGCGCTGCTGCTGGGAGTCATGGCCGGCTATTTCAAGGGATGGGTGGACGACCTGATCCAGTATCTGTACACGACACTTTCCTCCGTACCGGGGGTGCTGCTGATCGCGGCGACGGTGCTCATGATGCAGGTGCATATCGAGAACCACCCGGAGCTGTTTGACACGGTGACGGTGCGGGCCGACATGCGCCTGCTGTTCCTGTGCCTGATCCTGGGCGTCACCAGCTGGACCGGGTTGGCGCGGCTGCTGCGGGGCGAATCCCTTAAGTTGCGGGAACTGGAATACATCCAGGCGGCCCATGCCTTCGGCGTCTCCGACTGGCGCATCATCAGCCGCCACATCCTGCCCAACGTGATGCATATCGTATTGATCGCGGTGGTGATGGACTTCAGCGGGCTGGTGCTGGCCGAGGCGGTGCTGTCCTACGTCGGCGTCGGCGTGGATCCCAGCATGATCAGCTTCGGCACCATGATCAATGCGGCGCGCCTGGAGCTGGCCCGCGACCCCATGGTGTGGTGGTCCCTGGCCGCCGCCTTCGTGTTCATGTTCGCGATGGTGCTTTCGGCGAACCTGTTCGCCGATGCGGTGCGCGATGCCTTCGATCCGCGGGTGCGGGTGGGGACGGCGGTTCCGGTGCTGCAGCCTAGCCGCGCCCCGGAGGCCAGGACATGAGCCGGGCCGAGGCCCTGCTCGAGGTGGGGAACCTCCGCACCTGGATCGAGGGTGACGGCGGGGTGGTGCGTGCCGTGGATGGGGTCTCCTTGCGCATCGGCCGCGGTGAGACCTTCGCGCTGCTGGGCGAGTCGGGCTGCGGCAAGTCCATGACCGCGCTCTCCATCATGCGGCTGCTCCCGGAGCGCGGCCACATCGTCGGGGGCGAGGTGCGCCTGGGGGACACCGACCTGCTGGCGCTGCCGGAACTCGCGATGCGCCGGGTGCGCGGCGGGCGGATCGGGATGATCTTCCAGGAGCCCGGGCTGGCGCTGAACCCGGTGATGACGATAGGCGAGCAGATCGACGAGGTGCTGGCGGTGCACACCGCGCTGCGGGGCGAAGCCGCGGCCCGCCGCGCCGTTGAGCTGCTGGAGCGCGTCGGCATCCCGGATCCCGGGCGGCGACTGGCGGAGTATCCGTTCCAGTATTCCGGAGGCATGAAGCAGCGCGCGATGATCGCCATGGCGCTTGCCGGCGAGCCGGAGCTGCTGGTCGCCGATGAACCCACCACCGCTCTGGACGTCACCATCCAGGCCCAGGTGCTGGAGCTGATGCGGGCGCTGCAGCGGGACACCGGCATGGGGATGCTGCTCATAACCCACGACCTGGGGGTGGTGCAGGAGACGGCGCACCGGGTGGGGGTCATGTACGCCGGGCAACTGGTGGAGGCGGCGTCCCGCGAGGATCTGTTTGCCCGGCCGTTGCATCCCTACACCGTCAAGCTGTTCGCGGCGCTGCCTGCCCGGGGCCGGCGGGGGGTGGGGCTGGAGGTGATACCGGGCAGCGTGCCGCCGCTCACCGGGGAATTCAGGGGCTGCCGCTTTGCCGAGCGCTGCGAGTTTGCGTGGGAGCGCTGCCGCGCAGAATCGCCCGCGTGGCACGAGCCGGCCGAGGGGCGCGGGGTGAGGTGCCACCTGTTCGACGGAAGCGGGCAGTCACCGATGGCGGATCGCGGATCGCGGACCGCGCAGATCGAAGCGATACCGCCTTCCGTTATTCCTTGCTCCGTCCCCCTCGCGCCGCTGCTGCAGGTCAGCGACCTGCGCGTCCACTTCCCCATCCGGCGGGGGCTGTTCAAGCGGGTGGTGGGGCAGGTGAAGGCGGTGGACGGGCTTTCGCTCGAGATCCGCGGCGGGCGCACCCTGGCGTTGGTCGGGGAGTCGGGATGCGGCAAGACCACCGCCGGCAAGGGCATCCTCCGCCTCGTCGAACCCACCTCCGGGAGCGTGCGCTTTGCCGGGGAGGAGCTGACGACTCTTTCCCGCGCAGCCCTGCGGGAGCGCCGGCGGGAATTCCAGATCGTGTTCCAGGATCCCTATTCATCCCTCAATCCGAGGATGCGCATCACCGAGATCATCGAGGAGGGAATGAGCGCCCTTGGGATCGAGGGGGGCAGCGCCGAGCGCCAGAGGCGGGTTGACGAGCTGCTCGGCCAGGTGGGGCTGCCAGCGGAGGCGAAGTGGCGCTATCCCCACGAGTTCTCCGGGGGCCAGCGTCAGCGCATCGCCATCGCCCGGGTGCTGGCGGTGAATCCGAAGCTGATCGTGTTCGATGAACCCACCAGCGCCCTGGACGTGTCGGTGCAGGCCCAGATCCTGAACCTGATCGGCGATCTCCAGCGCCGCCTCGGCATCGGCTACCTGTTCATCACCCACAACCTGGGGGTGGTGGATTACCTGGCCGACGAGGTGGCGGTGATGTACCTGGGTCGGATCGTCGAGCGCGGCGCGGCCGGAGCGGTGCTGGGCGATCCCAGGCATCCCTATACCCGGGCGCTGCTCTCCGCGGTGCCGGTAGTGGATCCTGCGACGCAGCGGGACGTGATCCGGCTCCAGGGTGAGCTGCCGTCACCGGCGAGTCCCCCGGTCGGCTGCCATTTCCATCCCCGCTGTCCGCAGGCGATGCCGGCGTGCCGCGAGGGTTACCCGGAGCCGACTCGCCTGGGCGCAGACCGCAGCGTTGCGTGCCACCTTTACAGCAACTGACTCCCGGGGCAATGCGCAGATGAGGCAGATCGGACTTCGAGGGCGCTTCTGGGTTGTGTTCGCGGGCGCCATGCTTTCGGCCTGCGGGAACGAAGCGCCCGCGCCGGCGCCGACTTACCCTGCGGCGACCGCGCAGGGGGTCAAGCTGGGTTTCGCGGCGCCGCTTTCCGGGCCCCAGGCCCATTACGGCCAGGAGATGATGAACGGGGTGGTCCTGGCGCTGGAGGAGATCAACGCGGCGGCACCGGTGATTGGCGGCCGGCCCGTGCGCTTCGATCTGCTGGCGGAGGACGATCAAGCCGACCCGCGCATCGGCACCGTGGTGGCGCAGCGGCTGGTCGACGCCAAAATCGCCGGCATGCTCGGACACTTCAATTCCGGCACCAGCATTCCCGCTGCCAGGATCTACGCCGACGCCGGCATTCCGCAGATCGCCATGGCCACCGCTCCCGCCTACACGGCCCAGGGCTACCGTACCGCATTCCGCGCCATGACCACCGACACCCAGCAGGGCACGGTGATGGGCCGCTTCGCCGTGGCGAAGCTCGGGGCCCGGCGCATTGCCGTCATCGACGACCGCACGGCTTACGGTCAGGGGCTGGCCGACGAGTTCGAGAAGGCCGCCCGGGCGGCGGGCGGCGAGATCGTGAAGCGGGAGTATGCCAGCGACAAGGACACCGACTTCACCGCCATTCTCACTGCCATCAAGGCGGCAAACCCGGACGCGATCTTTTTCGGTGGCGCCGACGCTCAGGCCGGACCCATGGCGCGGCAGATGCGCAGCCTGGGGCTCAGAGCGCCGCTGCTCGGGGGGGAAATGGTGAAGTCGCCCAACTTCCTGAAGCTCGCGGGGCCGGCGGCGGAGGGCGCCATCGCTTCCCTGGCAGGGTTACCCCTGGCTCTGATGCCCGGGGGCAGGGACTACGAGGCGCGCTACCGGGCGCGATTCGGTCGGGAGGTGGAGATCTACTCGCCCTACGCCTATGACGCGACCCGCGCCCTGGTTTCCGCCATGCAGCGGGCGGACTCGGTGGAGCCAGCAAAGTACCTTGGGGAACTGAAGAGGACCCGCATGGCCGGGGTCACCACCCGCGATCTGGCCTACGACGAGCGGGGCGATCTCCGCGACGGAACCGTCACCGTCTACCGCGTCGCGGGCGGGGAGTGGACCGTGATGGAGACTTCCGGGGGCCAGCAGGAGGCCCCGGGGGCGGCACTCACTTCAGGCGCCGGCGCGAGTCAGCGACCTTGACGGGCTTTGCCGCAGCGCTTGCGCGGGGCGGTGACTTCTTCGCCGCCGTCGTCTTGCCGCCTTTCGCCGGCTTGCGGGCGACTTTCGCCTTCGGTGCCTTCACCTCGGGCGCGATGAACTCGGCGGTGTCGATGTCCGGTTCCTCGGCCTCCGAGCGGGCGGGCACCAGCAGCGAGCGCACCGAGAGCACCTTGCCCCGGTTCAGGCCGTTTACTTCCTTGAGTCGCGCCGCGCTGATGCCATAGCGCGCCGCTACTCGGTCCAGGGACTCCCCCGGCCTGAGGTGGTGGATTTTCCAGGTCACCAGCGGCTTGTCGTGGTCTTCCAGGTTGGAGAAGAAAGTGGTCACCTTTTCCACTGGCAAAAGCAGGGTCTGGGGTTCCTCGGCGGCGATCACCGGACGCCGGTGTCCTGGATTCAGTGCCACGAACTCTTCCACCGTGATCTCCGCCAGGCTCGCCGCCACCTTCACGTCCATCGGACGGCTGGTGGTAACGGTTTCGAAATAGGGGCTGTTGGGCACGGACTCCAGGTGGAGGCCGTAGGCCGCCGGGTCGCGAATGATGTTCTTGACCGCCTGCAGCTTGGGAACGTAACCCCGGGTTTCGTCGGGTACCCGCAGGCTGTGGTAATCGATGGGCAGGCCCTTTGCCTGGTTGCGAAGCAGGGCGCGGGCTACGGCGCCTTCCCCCCAATTGTAGGCGGCAAGGGAAAGCTCCCAATCATTGAACATGCCGTAGAGGAA
Organism: Burkholderiales bacterium; assembly: GCA_035718105.1. Lineage (GTDB taxonomy): Bacteria > Pseudomonadota > Gammaproteobacteria > Burkholderiales > UBA6910 > UBA6910. The sequence goes on along the minus strand of DASTHR010000063.1, from coordinate 3,289 downwards.
TTGCAGGTAGTCCAGAGCCGCGTCGGTGGCGGCGAGAACGTCCCGCCGTCCGTCATACCACCAGTCCTGCCGCAGGCCATAGGTCCTGCCGGTTGAGGGGATGAATTGCCACATTCCCAGGGCCTGGGCCGGCGAAAGCGCCATGGGGTTGTACGCGCTTTCTATCATGGGCAGCAGCGCGATCTCGGTGGGCATTCCGCGCTTCTCGACTTCCTCAACGACGTGGAAAAGGTAGCGGCGGCTGCGTTCCACCATGCGCGCCATGTAATCCGGGCGCGCCGCGTACCAGGCCTCGGCGACGCGCACCGCGCGGTTGTCGAAGTCGGTCATGGCGAATCCGTTGCGGATTCGTTCCCAGAGGTCCCCGGGGACGCCATGCACGGGCGCGCCACCGGCGGCGACTGGCGTCGATTCCGGCTCGGCATCTCCCGGCTCCGCTGACCTGCTGTCCACGATCCCCGCAGCGCCGGGAACCTGACCGTCCGGTCCCGGGATGACGTGTTCGGTGGCCGCGGGGGCATCACCCGGCAAGTCATTCGACCATACGGGCGCAGCGATGCCCAGCGTCAGAAGAAGCGCGGCAAACCCCTTGAGAATGATGCTCATGCGAAAACTCTCCCTCCCCCGTCCGCAACCTCAGGCGCGATGGTAGTCGCGCCCTGCAAAAAGCGTCAAGGGAAAAAGCCTCCAACTTGTTGCGCCGCCGCAGAAAAAGACTTCATCAAAACCCGTTTTTCCATTCCCGCAGCGACGCGAAGACGCTGATTTCGTCTCCCAAGGAACGTCCGGCGTGGCGCTGCGCGGCTGCGATCACGGCGCGGTCGTTGCAGCGCAGGAAGGGGTTGGTGGCCAGTTCCTCACCAATGGTGGAGGGAACCGTCGGTTGTCCGGCGGCACGCAGCTTCCGCGTCGCCGCTTCGCGGGCCCGCAGGGCGGCATTATCCGGGTCAACGGTCAGGGCAAAGCGGATGTTGGCAAGCGTGTATTCGTGGGCGCAATGGACGCGGGTGGAGGGTGGCAGGGAAGCCAGGCGGAGCAGGGAGCCGTGCATTTGCGCCGGCGTTCCCTCGAACAGCCGCCCGCAGCCGCAGCCGAACAGCGTGTCACCGCAGAACAGCGCCCCGGCACCCCAGTAGGCGATGTGGCTGCGGGTATGTCCCGGGACCTCCAGCACCTGCAGTTCCAGGCCGAGCACCGGGAGCGTCAGCCGGGCGCCGTCGGCAAGCGGGTGGTCAACGGAAGGGATGCGCGCATCCCGGGGGCCATAGACGGGCACCGGATGGCCGCGCAGCAGGTCCTCGTTGCCTCCGACATGGTCGCCGTGGTGATGCGTGGCAAGGATGGCAACCAGTCGCAGTCCCTCCCGCCGCAGGAATTCGAGCACGGGCGACGCGTCCCCGGGATCGACTGCCGCGGCATACTCGCCGCGGCGAAGGATCCAGATGTAGTTGTCCTCAAAAGCCGGAAGGGCTACCACTTCGGTCATCACGCCATCCAGAGCTTGTTCGTCGCCTGCGTCCGAGAGATTATATGGCCATGCAGACGCTCCAGGACTGGTTTGCGACTCCCCTCGGCGCTTACCTGCTGCAGCAGGAGCAGGCCTATTTTGACGAGGCGGTGGCCGATGTTTTCGGATTCAACGCAATGCAGCTCGGTCTGCCCGGGGTGGACCTGCTGCGCATGAATCGCATTCCCCTGCGCTTCACGGCGGGAGCGGACCAGGGGGCGCGCCTGCGCACGGCCTTTGACCACCTGCCGATAGAGAGCAACAGCATCGACCTGGTGGTACTGCCCCATGTGCTGGAGTTCAGCGCCCGGCCGCACCAGATCCTGCGCGAGGTGCAGCGCGTGCTGTTGCCGGAGGGGCAACTCATCGTGAGCGGATTCAATCCCCGCAGCCTCTGGGGAGCCCGGCGCCTACTTCACCGCCGGCGCCGGGAGTTTCCCTGGTGCGGGAACTTCATCTCCCTGCCGCGGCTCAAGGACTGGCTCGCCCTGCTGGACTTCGAAGTGACCGGGGGCAAGATCGGCTGCTATGCGCCGCCGTTCCGCCAGGAGAAGTGGCTGCAGCGCGGCCTGTTCATGGAGGCCGCCGGGGATCGCTGGTGGCCGATATCGGGAGGCGTGTATTTCCTGCGGGCCGTGAAGCGCGTGCATGGAATGCGCGTGATCAAGCCCAGCTGGAAGGACCGTCGAGCCGAGGCGCTGGCCTCGGTGGCCGGCCGGCTGAACGGAACCGGCACCGGGCGGGTCCGGACCCTCGACCGTTCGCGCGCCCGGGATTCCCGGCGCATGCTGGATCACTCCGCGCTGATACTTCCCTTCCCGCAGCCGGCGGCAGCGCGCCGCGGCGGCAACCCGGAGGGCGGCGTTGAGCAGTGATCGTGGCGCGGTGGTGGACATCTATACCGACGGCGCCTGCAAGGGCAACCCGGGACCGGGCGGCTGGGGCGCGTGGCTTTCCTGCGCCGGGCGCGAGAAGGAACTGTTCGGCGGCGATCCCCGTACCACCAACAACCGCATGGAGCTCACGGCGGTGATCCGCGCGCTGCAGGCGCTTAAGCGTCCCAGCCAGGTCCGCGTGCATACCGATTCCCAGTACGTCAAGAACGGCATCACGGATTGGATCCGGGACTGGAAGCGGCGCGGCTGGCGCACCGCCGACCGCAAGCCGGTGAAGAACGAGGACCTGTGGCGGGAACTCGACGAGCTGGCGTCGCGCCACGAAGTAAAATGGGTATGGGTGAGGGGGCACAGCGGACATGACGGCAATGAGCGCGCGGACGCCCTCGCCAACCGCGGGGTGCAATCGCTGAAGGCTGCGCAGTGAACGGGTGAACGGTCGGACACGCCGCCGCAATGCGGTGTTCCAGCATTTTCCCCTGCCTTCGCCATTGACGCATTCACGGATTCCTCATGCGACAGATCGTGCTAGATACCGAAACCACCGGACTGGATCCCCAGCGGGGACACCGCATCATCGAGCTGGCCGCGGTGGAACTTCGAGACCGGCGCGTCACCGACAGCGACTTCCACCGATATCTCAACCCCGAGCGCGAGAGCGACGCGGCCGCCCTGGCGGTGCACGGGATCAGCAACGAGTTCCTGCTTGACAAGCCGAGATTCAGGGAAGTCGCGCGGGAGTTCCTGGAGTTCGTCGGGGGCGCCGAGCTGATCATCCATAACGCTGATTTCGACCTGGCGTTTCTCGACCACGAACTTGCGCTGGTGGGCCTCAAGCCGCTGGTGAGCTATTGCGGTGGCGTGACCGACACCCTGCGCCTGGCCA
>DASTHR010000062.1:0-7199 GCA_035718105.1 Burkholderiales bacterium | reverse complement strand
CTCCGCCCGGGGCTACAACATCGAGTCCCTCACGGTGGCGCCCACCGAGGATCCGACTCTGTCGCGCATGACCATCGTCACTACCGGTTCCGACGACGTCATCGAGCAGATCACCAAGCAGCTGAACAAGCTCATCGACGTGGTCAAGGTGGTGGACCTGTCGGACGGCGAGCACATCGAGCGCGAGTTGATGCTGGTGAAGGTTCGCGCCGCGGGAAAGGACCGGGAGGAGATGAAGCGCACGGCGGACATCTTCCGCGGCCGCATCATCGACGTCACCGACAAGTCCTATACCATCGAGCTCACAGGCACCGGCTCCAAGCTCGACGCATTCCTGCAGGCGATTGACCGCGCCGCGATCCTGGAGACGGTGCGTACCGGCGCTTCCGGCATCGGCCGCGGAGAGCGGGTTCTCAAGGTTTAGGTCGGCTCTGAGCGGTCCGCCGTCGGCATTCACCTCAATACAGGGAAGGTCCGGCTGATCGCCGACAGCCGAGTGCGAAAGCCATCAACGCGAGGAAAACATGAAAGTCTTCTACGACAAGGACGCGGATCTGTCGCTCATCAGGGGGCGCAAGGTCACTATCGTGGGCTACGGGTCCCAGGGGCACGCCCATGCCAACAACCTCAAGGAGTCCGGGGTCAGGGTCACGGTCGGCCTGCGCAAGGGCGGGGCCTCCTGGAAGAAGGCCAAGGCCGCGGGGCTGAACGTCAAGGAGGTGGGCGACGCGGTGGACGGTGCCGACGTGGTGATGATCCTGCTGCCGGACGAGAGCCACGCCCAGGTCTATCGGGAGGAGATCGAGCCCAACCTCAAGAAGGGCGCGGCGCTTGCGTTCGCCCATGGATTCAACATCCACTTTGGCCAGATCGAGCCCCGGGCCGATATCGACGTGATCATGATCGCACCCAAGGGGCCCGGCCACCTGGTGCGCTCCACCTACACCCAGGGCGGCGGCGTGCCGGCCCTGATCGCGGTGGCCCAAGATGCGAGTGGCCGGGCGCGAGATGTAGCCCTGTCCTACGCCAGCGCCATCGGGGCGGGGCGTTCCGGCGTGATCGAGACCACCTTCCGCGAAGAATGCGAAACGGACCTCTTCGGCGAGCAGGTGGTGCTGTGCGGGGGGCTCACCGCCCTGATCCAGTCCGGGTTCGAGACCCTGGTGGAAGCGGGCTATGCTCCGGAGATGGCCTATTTCGAGTGCCTGCACGAGGTGAAGCTGATCGTGGACCTCATCTACGAGGGCGGCATCGCCAACATGCGCTACTCGATCTCGAACACCGCGGAGTACGGTGACCTCACCCGCGGACCGCGCATCATCACCGACCAGACTCGTGCCGAGATGCGCAGGATCCTTGGGGAAATCCAGACCGGGCAGTTTGCCAAGGAGTTCATTCTCGAGAACCGTGCCGGCGCGCCGACCCTGAAGGCCATGCGGCGCATTTCCAAGGCCCACCAGATCGAGCAGGTCGGCAGCACCCTGCGCGACATGATGCCCTGGATCCGCAAGAACAAGATCGTCGACCAGTCGAAGAACTGACCGGTGAACGGTGAAGGCGTGAGGAGCGAAGGGCTGGAATGCCGGCGCGGGCGTCTGCCCATCACGCGTCGCCCTTCACCCCTCCCGTTGCTCGCGTGAGCGAGTATCCCTATCCCATCATTGCCCGCGAGGGCTGGCCTCACGTGGCGATGGCGGCCACGGTGGCCATCGGCGCGGCGGCGCTGGGGGGATGGGCCTGGTCCGTCCCTTTCTGGCTGGTGCTGGTCTTTGTCCTTCAGTTCTTCCGCGATCCCGCGCGCAGCACTCCGGATGCCCCGGATGCCGTGATATCGGCAGCCGACGGCAAGGTGGTGGTGGTTGAGGCCGCGGAGGATCCCTACCTCAAGCGCCCGGCCCTGAAGATCAGCGTGTTCATGAACGTGTTCAACGTTCATGCCAACCGCAGTCCCGTGGACGGCGTGGTGCGCGAGACGTGGCGGCACCCGGGCAAGTTCCTGAACGCGGCGCTGCCCAAGGCATCGCTCGAGAACGAGCGATGCGCCATCTGGCTGCGCACGCCTTCGGGCGCCGACGTGACCTCGGTGCAGATCGCCGGTCTCATCGCGCGCCGAATCCTGTGCTACGCCAGGCCCGGCGAGCGCCTCGCGCCCGGGCAGCGTTACGGCTTCATACGGTTCGGCTCGCGGGTGGACTTGTACCTGCCGCCGGCGTCCCATCCCCGGGTCGGGGTGGGCGACAAGGTGCGCGCGGGAGAGACCGTGCTTGCGGAATTGCCGGGCGCGGGCGTTTCCGTGTAGGCTGGGCGAGCCTGACGCCGACCCGGCCATAATGTACGAGCCCGACCAACACCGGCTTCTTCTCAGGGGCAAGATCCGCAAGCGCGGCATCTACCTTCTTCCCAACCTTTTCACCACTGCGGCCCTGTTCGGCGGTTTCTACGCCATCGTCCAGGCCATGAACGGCCGCTTCGAGCACGCGGCGGTGGCCATATTCATCGCCATGGTGCTCGACGGGCTGGACGGTCGCATCGCGCGGCTCACCCACTCCCAAAGCGCATTCGGTGCGGAGTACGACAGCCTGTCGGACATGGTGTCCTTCGGCGCGGCCCCGGCGCTGGTGGTCTACGAGTGGGCGCTCAAGGGCATGGGCAAGCTGGGGTGGATCGCTGCCTTTATCTATTGCGTGGGGGCCGCGCTTCGCCTTGCCCGCTTCAATACCATGATCGACATCCAGGACAAGCGCTACTTCCAGGGGCTGCCAAGCCCGGCAGCGGCTGCCCTGGTGGGCGGGCTGGTCTGGGTGGTGCACGACGCCCAGATCCCGGGCCAGGATATCCGCTGGATTGCCTGGGGCTTTACCGTGTTTGCCGGGCTGACCATGGTGAGCAATGTGCGCTACTACAGCGGCAAGGACATCAATCTCCGAAGGAGCGTGCCCTTCATGGCGCTGCTCGGGCTGGTGCTGTTCTTCGTCCTAATCTCCACCGACCCGCCGCGGGTGCTGTTCGGGCTGTTCGTGCTCTATGCGCTGTCGGGCTACGCCATGTGGTTGTGGAATGCCACGCGCCGCCGCCGGCAGCCGGAGCGCCTCCCGCGCTGAGGTTGCGCGGCCGCCGGAAAGCATTTATATTTTTGGCCATGCACTTCGCCTCAAGCATCTTCCTGCTTGGCCTTCTCAGCCCCCTGCTGGCGGGGCTGCGCCTGCGCCTGCCCGGGCGCTGACATCAAACTCCAATCCTGCAGTACCCAGGGAGCCCAGCCGGGTTCCGAGGCCCAATTGCATTCACGGAGGCGGTTATGAAGGACCATCTGATCATTTTCGACACCACGTTGCGCGATGGCGAGCAGAGCCCGGGCGCGTCCATGACCCGCGAGGAGAAGGTGCGCATCGCGCGCCAGCTGGAGCGCATGCGCGTGGATGTCATCGAGGCGGGATTCCCGGCGGCGAGCAACGGCGACTTCGAGGCGGTGCGGGCCGTCGCCAATACGGTCAAGGACAGCGTGGTCTGCGGCCTCGCCCGCGCCACCGAGAATGACATCCGCCGCGCCGGTGAGGCCCTGAAGGGCGCCAACGCGGCGCGCATCCACACCTTTATCGCCACCTCGCCCATCCACATGGAGAAGAAGCTGCGCATGCAGCCGGACCAGGTGGTGGAGCAGGCGGTCAAGGCCGTCAAATGGGCGCGGCAGTTCACCGACAACGTTGAATTCTCGCCGGAGGATGCCGGCCGCTCCCAGGTGGATTTCCTGTGCCGGGTCCTCGAAGCGGTGATCGAAGCCGGCGCGCGGACCCTCAACATCCCCGACACCGTCGGATACACCATGCCGGAGCAGTTCGGCAACCTGATCCGTACCCTGCGCGAGCGCATTCCCAATTCGGACAAGGTGGTGTTCTCGGTGCACTGCCACAACGACCTCGGCCTGGCGGTGGCGAATTCCCTCGCCGCGGTGATGGCAGGCGCGAGGCAGGTGGAGTGCACCATAAACGGGCTGGGCGAGCGGGCGGGCAACGCCTCGCTGGAGGAGGTGGTGATGGCGGTGCGCACCCGCAAGGACTATTTCCCCTGCGACACCCGCGTTGATACCACCTACATTGTCCCGGCGAGCCGGCTGGTCTCGGGCATCACCGGGTTCGCGGTGCAGCCCAACAAGGCCATTGTCGGCGCCAACGCCTTCGCCCACGAGTCGGGCATCCACCAGGACGGGGTGCTCAAGCACCGCGAGACCTACGAGATCATGCGCGCCGAGGACGTCGGCTGGACTGCCAATCGCATGGTGCTGGGCAAGCATTCAGGGCGCAACGCTTTCCGCTCGAGGCTTTCCGAGCTCGGGATCGAACTCGACTCCGAGGAGGGGCTCAATGCCGCTTTCGCGCGGTTCAAGGAACTGGCGGACAAGAAGCACGAGATCTTCGACGAGGATCTGCACGCGCTGGTGAGCGACGAGATGGTTTCCCAGGACCGCGAGCACTACAAGCTGCTGGCGCTCCGGGTCTGCTCCGAGACCGGGGAGATACCCCAGGCGCGGGTCGCGATCAGCGAGGGCGGGGCTGAAAAGACGGCGTTCGCCCAGGGTAGCGGTCCGGTGGACGCGTCCTTCAAAGCGATCGAGAGCATCGTGCAGAGCGGTGCCGAGCTGCAGCTCTATTCGGTGAATGCCATCACCAGCGGTACCGATGCGCAGGGTGAGGTGACGGTGCGCCTGCAGAAGGCGGGCCGCATCGTCAACGGCCAGGGAGCTGACACCGACATCGTGATCGCGTCGGCGAAGGCCTACCTGAGCGCCCTCAACAAGCTGCACAGCAAGCTGGAACGCGCCCACCCGCAGGTATAGGAGAGCGGAGCCGGCGCCGGGAACAGGGGCAAGCCGCGGTGGCCAAATGGCTGATCACGCTCGGCCTGGTGCTGGTGGGGCTCGGGCTGCTGTGGCCGCTGCTCTCAAAACTGGGGCTCGGCAGCCTGCCGGGGGACATCCGGATCGAGCGGAAGGGCTACTCCTTCTACTTTCCGGTGACCACTGGCGTTCTGGTGTCGCTGGTGATCACGGTCATCCTCTGGATCCTGCGGCGTTGATGCGCGCGTAAGGCGGCGGTCAGTGGCGCGAAACGAACACCTCGCACGCCGTGCCGGCGGGGCACAGCGCGGCACGCACGATCCTTGCCGGGCGGTCCTCGATCCAGGAGGACTCGTGGGGGTAGTTCCAGAGGCGGATGTTCCAGATCGAACCCTGGCGGACGACGTCGATGTTGGCGAGCACCACCCCGTCAATCTCGATGCCCTTGCCGTTGTGAATTAGATTGTGGACGTGGTCGAGAACCACGGCCTCGCGAGAGTCGAGCGCGGGATCGGCGGGTTCCATGCCCTCGCGGGCTGCAATGCAGCGGATGCTGACCACCTTTCCCGAAGTGATCCAGCAGTCCCAGGCGAGCCTGGTGGCCGGGTCCGGGGGCTGCCCGAGGGCCGCGAACGGCCAGCAGCCGGCTCCCGCGACGACCAACAGCCACCATTTCCCATGACGTTTCACCTGCGCCTCCACGGAGACGGCCCGGGGTCCGCAACCCGCAACTTGGGCGAAGGTTAGCACGCCTGCAGGGGCGGCAAAAACCTCGGGAAATTCCCGGCCCGGTCAGGGCATCCGTTGCCGTGCCAGCAGCAGGCGCGGCCATGCCGCGCATGCTCCCCGGAGGTAGCCCGCCCAGGCCGCGGTCGCCTCGCAAATTATCCGTCCGTGGATCCAGAGCAGGCTCGCGGCTCCTTGGGTGCCGGGAGCGGCCGTGCGGGGGCTGCGGCGGGACGCGGCGTGCAGGCGTCGCCGAAACTCCGCGATGGCATGACCCCAGAATTTGGAGCCGCGAACCTCCGGAGCGAACTTCTGCTCACTTTCCCGGAGCACCTGGTCCCAGATTCGCCGGGCCGTGGGGAGGGTGACGCCGGACTTGCGCGCCAGCCAAGGCAGGATCATCGGGTAACGCATATAGTCCCCCTTTCCGGATGTTGCAAAGCGACAATTCAGTTTCAATCCTAAACAACTACGTATTCATAATCTTGGACAAAGTCTAACATAAAAGGTGCTGCACTGCAGCAAAAATACCCCAGCAAGGGCTCGTTGAGGTTCAAGAAGTTTTTGATCTAAAAACTAAATCTGCGAAACTTGGGCGTACTTGGCCGCGCTGAAGACGAACAGCGTTGCGAGGATAAACTGGATCCAGGCCAAGGTTCCCGACCAGGCAGGCTCGGTCCAGCCGCGCACCAGCCCCTCCGCGCCGTACAGGAGCACCAGCACCGGCGCCCATTGGAAGGTCTGGCGGTTTCCCCGAAGCACGCCGAACAGGGGCAACAGCAGGGGCAGGGCCTTCAGCACCAGCCACGAGCCCCCGGGGCGCAGAGGTGCAAGCCACAGTTCCCAGGCGAGGGTCAGGAAAACCAGGCCGATCAGGCTGAGCACGGCACCCCAATGCAGCAAAGTGCGGCTCATGCGATGCCGGTTCCCGCCAGGCGCGCCACGGCCGCCAGCGCATCGCCGGCGTTGAAAACGGGCTGCCCGAAGTCGAAGCGCAGGAGGCGGCCGTCGGCACGGACGTCCACGCCATCGCAGTCGAGGCCGGTGAACTCAAGGGCGCCCGCATCGCGGCCGGCGCACAAGCCCTGCAGCAGGTCTGCGTATTCCCGGTTCCAAAGGGCCAGGATTCCGTCTTCAGACTCCTCGAGTTCCCCGGGATCCGCGGAATAGCTCCCGCCCTCGATCCAGCGGATGTCACCGAAGCCGCTGATCAACCGCAGCCGCAACGGGCGAATGGCGTACAGGGAGAAATCCCCGAGCCGAAAATAATCCGCCGCCGCCGGGAGATGCCGCACGTAGCGCGGGCCGCAGGAAGGCGGTGCCGGTTCCGCCGTGCCCAGCAGGGTGAGTCGCCGCGCCCCCTGCAGGTCCGCCGCATCCTCCGCCACAAGAAGGCTCACCCGCGGATCGCGCAGCAGATTGCGGGTGTGCTCCGCGAGGGCGCTCAGCAGCAGCAGCGGATGTCCGCGCCCGTCGCTGACGTAATTCACCGCCGAGACGTGGGGGTGGCCCGACAGCGTGGCCGAAAGCGTCCCGAGCGCGCCCCCGTAACGGGCGCGCAGAAACCGTCTCGCAATCGCGGCCGGGGTCAACGTGCCAGCAGCAGCGAGGTGCTCGCGAGGCGCCGGCCCAGTTCGAT
>DASTHR010000061.1:0-2239 GCA_035718105.1 Burkholderiales bacterium | reverse complement strand
AATCTTGGCCATGCCTTGGGCCTGTTCGCGGGCTCGGGCACCAGCACTCCGACTCTGCAGGCAGCCATCGCCACCCTGGGCAATGATGATCCGGCGGTGGGCTACTCGGTGGCCTATCCCTTTGGCGTGGCAGGCCCAATCCTGTTCCTCTACATCTTCTTCATGGTGCTCAAGCCGAAGATCGAGGCGCCGGCGGGGGGCGGGCTCGAGGTGGGCGAGATCGTCGTGAGGCACCCCGACGCCATCGGCCGGACCATCGGCGAACTCATGAACCGGTTGCCGGCGGATGCCCAGATCCTTGCGCTGCGCCGCATGGGACACAGCGAGGTGGCCTCGCCCAACTTCGTCGTCGCCGAGGGCGATGTGCTGTTGCTGGCCACCTCCAACAAGGCGCTCCTGGAGGAGATAAAGGCGAAGCATGGCGAGGCCCCGGGGGCGTTCACCATGGACCGCAGCGACCTCGATTACCTGCGCGTGTTCGCCTCCAAGCCGAGCGTGGTCGGGCGGATGCTGGGCGACATCGAGCTGCCGGCGGGATCGGCCATGCTGCACGTGCGCCGCGGTGACAGCGATCTCCTGGCGCGCCCCGACCTCGTGCTCGAGTTCGGCGACCGCGTCGGCCTGCTCGCAAAGCGTGGGGACTTTCCGGCCCTGCGCAAGCAGTTCGGCGATTCCATCAAGGGCACGGCCGAGTTCAGCTACATTTCCATTGGCATCGGCATGGCGGTGGGTTTCCTGGTCGGCGCGATCCAGCTGCCGCTGCCCGGCATCGGCAAGCTCTCCGTCGGCCTGGCCGGCGTGCTGATCGTGGCCCTGATCCTCGGCAAGCAGCGCCGCACCGGCGGCATGAACTGGACCATCCCGCTGTCCGCCAACCTGGTGCTGCGCAACCTGGGCTTGACGCTGTTCCTGGCCCAGGTCGGCATGGCCTCAGGGCCCAAGTTCGCCGCGACTGTGGCCGATACCGGCTTCCTCATGCTGGGGCTGGGGGCGGTGGTGCTGGTCGCGCTGGTGCTGCCCATCATGCTCATCGGCCTGTTCATCTACCGCATGCCTTATGACGAGGTGGCGGGCATCGTGGCGGGCGCCTGCGGCAACCCGGCGATCCTCGCTTACTCCAACAAGCTTGCGCCGACCGACCGGCCCGACCTCGGCTATGCCATGATCTTTCCGGGCATGACCATCGTGAAAATCCTGTTCGTGGACATTGTGCCGGCGCTGTTCTGACCGCTTCCCGCGCAAAACCATGACCGGCGGCCGCGCCCGGGGGGCGCATCCGCGCTTTCTCCGCAGGCCAGAATGGCCGGGCTTGGTTCCATGGCGGAGGGACGAACGATGGACGCGCGAAGCATGGGGCGCACTTTTTTGCGGGCCTGGTGCCGGGCCTGAGGGTGGTCTGGCCCATCCTCTCGGTCCTGGTGGGGGCGATGCTGGTGATGGGATTCCTGATCGGCAGAATCGAGGGCTGGGGCCTCGGGGACTCGGCCTATTTCGCCATTGTCTCCGGGCTCACCATCGGCTACGGGGACCTGGTGCCCAAGAGCCCGACATCCCGCCTGCTGGCGGTGTGTATCGGATTCAGCGGTATCCTGCTCACGGGTCTTGTGGCCGCCTTTGCGGTGCGCGCGCTCGGGGATGTGGCGAGGCGGGAACGTGCCCGCTGAACCCAGCCGCTTGCGCGCCAGGGGAATCGTTGATCAGGTCGGTGCGGCCGGATGCGTCCCGCTGCCGGCGGCCTGCAGCGCCTGGAAGCGTTCAATCGCCGCGCGCGCGTTGAACAGCATGCGCTCGCGACCCAGTCGCTCAGCCAGCCCGGCATGCCGGACCGTCTCCAGGACGCCGGGGTTCAGCCCCGCGAGCCAGACCACGGCGCCGCTTTCGGTCCAGTGCTTCTCGCCCTCCAGCAGCGTCTGCAGGGCCGAGTATTCCAGATCCGGCACCCGGCTCAGGTCCAGGGCGATGACCCGCGGCTTGTGTTGCGCCACCAGCGCGCGGACCTGGTCTGCCACGTACTGGGCGTTGACGAAGTAGAGGCGCCCTTCCGGGCGCAGGATCAGCAGGCCCTCGAAGGTTTCGTCGTCCGGGTGCTCCGGCGACAGCGGCCGCAGCACGTCGGCGCCGCGCTTGCGGCCGATGACGGACACGCGCGGGTGGGCGGTCTGGCTCGCCAGCCCGATCATGGACACGATGATCGCCACCACGATGCCCTTGAGGGTGCCGAACAGCAGTACCCCGGCAC
>DASTHR010000060.1:0-9236 GCA_035718105.1 Burkholderiales bacterium | reverse complement strand
GTTCGCGCGAAAAATGCCCATCTCCGTCGTTGCGCTCCTCGGCATCGTAGTAGCGCGCCGGAGGGCGGAGCAGGTTCCGCCCGCGCAGCGGGTGGATGCGACCCCGCAGGCGCTGCCGCGACCGCGCAAACCGGCGCGCTGACATCCCGCTCCGCGGTCGCATCCCCTGCGGGGCCCCTGCTCCGCGCTGCGCGGTCGTGCTACGACCTTCGTCGCGCGCCTAGGATCTGAGCATTTTTCGTGTCAAACGCGGCTCCCGGAGGGTTCTTCAACAGCCTGCTAACTCAGCCCAGCCACTGGGCGCACTTCGCGTGCAGCTCCTCGGCGCGGCGCTTGCCGAGGATCTCGCGGAACGCCACCTGCACCGATCCGTAATAGGAGAGCACCTCCTCCCGGGTGCGGCACTTCTCGATTCGCTCGGTGAACATGTCGCCGTCCGGGCCGAGGTAGTCGTGGATCACCCGGTTCAGGTGCCGCGTCATCTCCTTGATTGGCAGCCCGCCGGGGGCCGGTGCCGCCGGGGGGAACACCGCAGGGGAGGGCGCGGAGGGGGCCGCAGCGGGAGCGGCTCCGTGGCGTGCGATGAAGCCGGCGCGCTCGAGTTCCTCGATCAGCGAGGCCACGTCGCCGAGGGGACCGGCCTTCTCCTGGTGCTGGGCCACCGTCAGCTTCCCGTCCACCAGGATCAGCACCAGCCGCTGCTTCTGCGGCAGCTTCCAGGCGCGGGTGGCAATCTCCTCCTGCCCCTTCGCGGTCTTGGCGAAGACCGCCGTCATGTCCATGATTTTGTGTCGTCCCCCTGTCCAGCCGATCTCAACATAGCCGATGGTCGCGGGCGGCGCAATGCCTGTCATGGCGCCCTGCTGAAAAGATCACGGCGCGGGAGAATGCCAGGCGCGCGTCCTGCCGCGTCAGGCTCGAAGCACGCACTTGCGGTACAGGTCACCCAGCCGGCGGTCGGGATCGTAGCGCGCCTTGAGCCGCTCCCAGGCCGGGCGATTGTAGATTTCCCAGAACTCGTCCTCGGGGAAATAGCTGTCGGAGTAGAGCGACTTGATGCCGCCCAGTTCCCGCGCCTTGCGCTCCACCAGGCGGTTAACATGCCCCGGGGAGCGGGGCTCGCGGCTGCGCAGCACGTCCCAGAACCCGAAGTTCACGTAGAGCTGCCCGGGCGCCAGGGGAAACAGCGGGAAGCGGTAGCCGGCGCGCGGCCGAAGCGGGCAGATCCAGATCGGCAGTATGCCCACCTGCCGCTGAAGGAACGCCAGGAACTCGGCCGCCTGACCCACCGGGATCGCCACGTCCTGGATCACGGCCTCGGATTTCAAGCCCCGCAGGCGGTCGAGAAAACGGGTGAACCCAAGCCGCTGGTTGAGCCGCATCAGCCGGGTGTAGGTGCGGGAGCCGAGGCCGGACCTGCCGTAGAGCCTGCGCACCAGCGGCTGCTGCGCCAGGAACTTCTTCGAGGCCCAGAACAGGTCGGTGTCCCAGCGCCAGAGGTAATCGTGGGTGGTGAGATAGTCCACGGGCCTGTCGCGGATGGAACGGTAGTAGATGTGCTCCAGGCCGTAATCGCTGGTCCCGGGCGCGCGCTCGGTGAACCAGCCCAGGTTGAGGTAGATTTCGTCGGAGGCGAACACCACCGCGTCAATGAAATCGGCGTCCCCGTGGCAATGGGACTCCAGGTCAAGGAAGAAGCGCGCCGGGTCCTGGTGGGCCTCGCGCTCCACCATCACGAAGCGCTTCACGGGAAGGGTGCGCGCCTTGGTCCGCAGTGCGTAGCCCAGGGTGCCGTAGGAGTTTGGAAAGCCGTGGAACAGCTCGCCGTGCTCGTTGTCCGCGGTGGCGGTGACGATGCTGCCGTCGGCGAGCAGGATCTCCAGCTCCAGCACGGTTTCATGCATCAGCCCCTGGCGGAACGAAGTCGCCTCGAGCGCCACGCCCGCCGCGGCGCCTCCGGGGGTGATGGTCTTCAGTTCCGGCACCACCGCCGGCATCGCGCCGCAGGCGAGGGTGGTGCTGACCAGATCCTCGTAGGTGATCGCCGCCTCGGTGTCCACCCAGCCGTGCTCCCGGTCCACCTTGAGCACGTGGGTGAAGGCCCGCAGGTCGAGGCGGCCCTTGCCCCCCCGCGCGCGCTCGCGGAACAGGTTCGAGCCGTCCCGGCGCAGGCTCACGGGGCCGCGCAGCGCGGCGAGTCCGCCGGCCACCGCCGTCCGCCGCTGCTCGAAGCCGCTCATGCCCGCCTCACTCGCCGAGATAGGCGTGCCGCACCTTCTCGTCGCTGAGCAGGCTGGCGGCCGGACCGGAGAGCGTGACGAGCCCGCTCTCCATGACGTAGCCGCGGTGGCTGACTTCCAGCGCCAGCTTGGCATTCTGTTCCACCAGCAGCAGCGTCACGCCCTCCCGGGCGACGCGCACGATGGTTTCGAAGATCTTCTGCACCATGATGGGCGCGAGCCCCATGGAGGGCTCGTCCAGCAGCAGCAGCTTCGGCCGGCTCATCAGCGCCCGGCCGATGGCCAGCATCTGCTGCTCGCCGCCGGAAAGGGTGCCGGCGACCTGGGCGCGGCGCTCCTTGAGGCGCGGGAACAGCTCGTAGACCCGCTCCAGGTCCGCCGCCTGCCCCGCGTCGCGGCGGCAGTAGGCGCCCATGCCGAGGTTCTCCTCCACCGTCAGGCGGCCGAAAATGCCCCGTCCCTCGGGCACCAGGGCCAGCCCCTCGCGCACCAGGCGGAACGAAGGGTGGCGCGTGATGGCGCGGCCGCGGTAATGCACATGGCCGCCGGCCACCTGCACCAGGCCCGTCAGGGCCTTGAGGGTGGTGGTCTTCCCCGCGCCGTTGGCGCCGATCAGCGCCACCATCTCGCCCTCGTTCACGTCCAGGTCCACGCCCTTCACGGCGTTGATGCCGCCGTAGGCGACTTTCAGGTTCCTGACTTCCAGCAGCGGCGTCATGGGACAGCAACCGCGCACCGCGAGCACGTCCGGGGTGAAAGAGATCGCGCGCGATCCGCGATCCCCGATCCGCGCAGCCCCGCGTTCATCCGCGGTCGAGATGGCGCGCCATTCATCCCACGTGCCCCCCGAGGTAGGCCTCGATCACCGCCGGGTTGCACTGCACCTCCGCGGGCACGCCCTCGCAGATGCGCTTGCCGTAATCCAGCACCGCCACGCGGTCGCACAGCCCCATCACCAGCTTCACGTCGTGCTCGATCAGGAGCAGTGTGACGCCGTCGGCGCGGATGCGCTCCATGAGCCCCCGCAGCTCGGCGGTTTCGGTGGCGTTCATGCCGGCGGCGGGCTCGTCCAGCGCCAGCAGCCGCGGCTCGGTGGCGAGCGCGCGCGCGATCTCGAGGCGCCGCTGGTCGCCGTATGACAGGTTCTTCGCCAGCGCGTGGGCGTGGCGCCCGATGCCCACGTAATCCAGCAGTTCCCGCGCGCGGCGGGTGATGTCCGCTTCCTCGGCGCGGGTGCGGGCGTCGCGGAACACCGCCCCCAGCACGCCGCCCTTGGTGCGCACGTGGCGCCCCACCATCACGTTCTCCAGGGCCGTCATGTTGGCGAACAGCCGGATGTTCTGGAAGGTGCGGGCGATCCCCGCCTCCGCCACCTGGTGCGGCTTGCAGCCGGAGAGCCTGCGCTCCTCGAACAGCACCTCGCCGGCGCTGGGTTCGTAGAGACCGGTGAGCACGTTGAAGAAGGTGGTCTTCCCGGCGCCGTTGGGGCCTATGAGCCCGTAGATCACTCCGCGCTCGATGGCGAGCCAGACGTCGGAGAGGGCATCCAGGCCGCCGAAGCGCATGCACACGCCCCTGGCCTCCAGCAGCGCGCTCATCCGCTCGCGAACTCGCGCTTGCGCACCCGCGACGGCCACAGGCCCGCGGGGCGGAACAGCATCATCAGCACCAGCGCCAGCCCGAACAGCAGCATGCGCAGGTCCGAGGGATCGATGACCACCCGGCCCAGGAACTCCTGCTGCAGCGGCGCCACGTAGCGCAGCGCCTCCGGCAGCGCCGTGAGCAGCAGCGCCCCCAGCACCACCCCCGGTACGTGGCCCATGCCCCCCAGCACCACCATGCACAGGATCATGATGGAATCCAGCAGGGTGAAGCTCTCCGGGCTGACAAAGCCCTGGAAGGATGCGAACAGCCCGCCGGAGACGCCGCCGAAGGTGGCGCCCATGGCGAAGGCCAGCAGCTTCACGTCACGGGTGTTGATGCCCATGGCCTTGGCCGCCACCTCGTCCTCGCGGATGGCGATCCAGGCGCGGCCGATGCGCGAATCCTCGAGCCGCAGCGATACGAAGATGGAAAATGCGGCCGCCGCCAGGAACACGTAGTAGTAGCTGTGCACCGGCGCGACGGTGAGGCCCAGCAGCTCGTAGCTGCGGGCGAGGCTCAGGTCGCCGATGCGCAGCGGGTCGATGAGGGTGATGCCCAGCGGCCCGTTGGTGATGTTCACGGGCCGGTTCAGGTTGTTGAGGAAGATGCGGATGATCTCCCCGAAGCCCAGGGTGACGATGGCGAGATAATCGCCCCGCAGCCTCAGCGTCGGCGCGCCCAGCAGCACCCCGAACACGCAGGCCACCAGCGCCCCCAGGGGCAGCAGCGCGAAAAAGGGCCAGTGCACTCCGAAGTGCGGCGACGCCAGCAGGGCGTAGGCGTAGGCGCCCACGGCGAAGAAGGCCACATAGCCCAGGTCCAGCAGCCCGGCGTAGCCCACCACCACGTTGAGGCCCAGGGCCAGCATGATGAACAGCAGCGCCACGTCGATGATGCGCACCCAGGTGCGCCCCAGCACCGCCTCCACCAGGAACGGCAGCGCCGTCAGGGCCAGCGCGATCAGCGCGTAGGCGGCGTAGCGCGTCGCCGGCGGCAGGTCACGGAGCCGGTGCACGGCCTAGGCCCTCTCTCCCGTGGGCTGCCCCATCAGCCCGGAGGGGCGGAAGATCAGCACCACCACCAGCACCAGGAAGGCGAAGATGTCGCGGTAATTGCTGCCGAGCACACCGCCGGTGAGGTCGCCGATATAGCCCGAGGCCAGGCTCTCGATGATGCCCAGCAGCAGCCCGCCCAGCATGGCGCCGGCGATGTTGCCGATGCCCCCCAGCACTGCGGCGGTGAAGGCCTTGAGCCCCAGGATGAAGCCCATGTAGTAGTGGCCGATGCCGTAATACAGGACCACCATCATCCCGGCCACGGCACCCAGCGCCGAGCCCACCAGGAAGGTGAGGGCGATGATGGCGTTGACGTCTATGCCCATCAGCCCCGCCACTTCCCGGTTCTGCTCCGTGGCGCGCATGGCGGTGCCGATGCGGGTGCGGCTGATGAACCAGTACAGACCCGCCATCACGGCGCAGGCGAGGACGAAGATCGCGGCCTGCAGGTCGGTGAAGTGCGCGCCCGCCAGCGTGAGCTGGGTGGGCGTGAACACCTCCGGCAGAGCGATGTACTGCTTGCCCCAGATCAGGGCCGCCGTGTACTGCAGCAGGATGGAGACGCCGATGGCGGTGATCAGGGGCGCCAGCCGCGGCGCGCCCCGCAGCGGCCGGTAGGCGACGCGCTCGATGGTCACGCCCAGCACCATGCACACCAGCGCCGCCGAGCCCAGGGCGGCCAGCAGCACCACCGGCACCGGCAGGCCGCTGCCCGCGAGGAGCTGGAACACCGTGAGCGCCACCAGGGCGCCCACCATGACGATGTCGCCGTGGGCGAAATTGATCAGCCCGAGGATGCCGTACACCATGGTGTAGCCGAGGGCCACCAGGGCATAGATGCTGCCCAGCACCAGGCCGTTGATGATCTGCTGGGCGAAGATTTCCATCTGCGAGGCCTCAACATGCAGGCGGCACCCGAAGGTGCCGCTGCGTCGTGTTATTTGGGTGCCGCCGGGGCGCGGCGGATCACTTGTACCCGGCGTCGAGAGAGCCGCCGGGCTTCTTCTCGGCCGCAGCCGGGTCGGCGGCCGCGGTGGGCGCCGGCGCTGCGGCAGCGGGCGCGGGGCCGCCGCCGGGCACGACGGTCTCCAGGGGCTCCCACTTGCCGCCCTTCACCACGTACACGGTGATGGGACCGTTCCGGAGGTCGCCTTTCTCGTCAAACTCGATGGGGCCGATCACCCCCTCCATCCTGGTCTTGCCCACCTGCGGCAGGAACTTCGTCGGTTCGGTGGAGCCCGCGCGCTTCATGGCGTCGGCGAACACGAACACCGCGTCGTAGCCCATGGGCGCGAACAGCTCCACATCGGCGTTGTACTTCGCCTTGAACTTCTCCATGAACTTCTGCCCCCCGGGCATCTTCTCCTTCGGCAGGCCGGGCATGGAGGCCATCTGGCCGTCCGCCGCGTCGCCCGCGAGCTTGATGAAGTTCGGGGTCTGGATGCCGTCCCCGCCGATCAGCTTGGCACCGATGCCCAGGGACTTCATCTGCTTGGCCATGGGGCCGGCCTGGGGATCGATGCCGCCGAACATCACCAGGTCGGGCTTCTTGCCCTTGATCTTGGTGAGGATGGCGGTGAAGTCGGTGTCCTTGTCGGTGGTGTGCTCCCGGGCCACGACGTTGGCGCCCAGCTCCCTGGCGGTGCGCTCGAAGGCGTCCGCGAGACCCTGGCCGTAGGCCGTGGAGTCGTCGATCACCGCGATGTTCTTCGCGCCCAGCTTCTTCACGGCAAAGGTGGCCAGGGTCGGACCCTGCTGGTCATCGTGGGCCACCACCCGGAAGGTGGTCTTGAAGCCCTGCTGGGTGTATTTCGGATTGGTGGAGGAGGGGGAGATCTGGGGCACTCCGGCGTCGGAGTAGATCTTTGAGGCAGGGATCGAGGCGCCGGAGTTGAAGTGTCCCACCACCGCGGCAACCTTGGAATCCACCAGTTTCTGCGCCACCGTGGTGGCCTTGGTGGGGTTGGCCTCGTCGTCTTCCGCGACCAGCTCGAACTTCACCTTCGACCCGCCCACGCTGATGCCCTGGGCGTTGAGGTCGTCCACCGCCAGCTGCACCCCGTTCTTGATGTCGTTGCCGATGTGCGCCTGGGGACCGGTGAGTGGTGACGCAACCCCGATCTTGACCACCACTTCCGCCGGCGCTGCCTTGGGCGCATCCGCCTTGGGTGCGGGCGGGGGCGCCTCCTGCTTGCCGCAGCCATAGATCGTTGCCAGCAGCGCCGCCGCCGCGGCCAGAGTCAGACGTCGGGAAATGCGCATGGGTCGGATTCTCCTAGGGGATGGGAAGGCACTGAATCGGGCGAGGAAAACCGGGGGATTCAGGGACGCCCGATTATCCGCAGTGGCCCCTGCAGTGTCAATTTGCACAGGCCGTCCTGCGCCGGGGCGGCGGCACCAACAAAAAGGCCGGCGGGTGCCGGCCTTTTGCTGCGATGGGCTGCGGTGCTTACTTGGTTGCCAGGACCCACTTCACCAGGGTCTTGATGTCCTCGTCCTTGACCGCGGCGTTCGGGGGCATCGGGACCTCGCCCCACACGCCCTTGCCGCCTTCCTTGACCTTCTTCACCAGCTTGGCTTCGGCGTCGGCCTGGCCCTTGTACTTGGCGGCGATTTCCTTGTAGGACGGGCCGACCAGCTTCTTGTCCGTGGCGTGGCAGGCGAGACAGCCGCTCTTCTTGGCGAGCTCTTCGTTGGCCTGGGCGGCGCCGGTCATGACGATGGCGCCCGCGGCGATGATGCCCATCAGAACTGCTTTCATGTGTACTCCTTTGGTTGGGGTGAACGAAGCGAAAGCGCGATTCTAAACAAGACGCCTCCGTTTGCAAACTTGGCCGGGCCAGTGCCTGGGGCCAGCTGGCCCGGGTAAAAACGCCTCCCTTGCCGGACCGGTTGACAATGGCGGCTCATGCCCCCGGACCCGGTGTGGTCGTTGTCAGGCAGCCCGGGGAAATTCCAGCGCCTGATCCAGGGCCTCCGGCTGCTCCAGGGGAGGAAGGCAGGTGCTGCCCCGGCAAACCCATGCCGCCGACGTGGGCCGGGCCGGCTTGTCCAGGGCGGGCGGCAGCCCCGTCAGCCCGTCCGGAAGGGCGACGGCCAGCACCGCCGGCCGGTAGCGCGCGTGGAGCCGGGACCTCCAGGCCGCCAGATCCGGTGGCGCACCGCGCAGGATGACCACGCCGGGCGGATCCATGAATTCCTCCAGCGCGGCGGCGAGGGAGGCGTGCCCGGCCGGCTGGCGCGCAAGCTGGGGCCCGAACAGTTCCAGTGCCCGCTGTGCCGCTTCCAGGTAGCGCGGCTCGCCCAGCAGATGGCCGAGCCGCTGCAACCCGAACGCCGCCACGCCGTTGCCCGAGGGCGTGGCGTTGTCCGCGGCGGATTTGGGGCGGTGAATCAGCGACTCATGATCGTGGCTGGTGAAGTAGAAGCCGCCTTCGTCCCGGTCCTCGAACTGCTCCAGCAGGGTGTTCGCCAGCCCGCGCGCAAGATCCAGGTCGCCGGGGTGGAACTCCGTCTCAAGCATCTCCAGCACAGCGTCCAGCAGGAAAGCGTAGTCGTCCAGATAGCCGTTGAGGCGGGCCTGCCCGTTTTTGTAAACCGCCCGCAGCCGGCCGTCGCGGTACAGGGTGCCGCGGATGAAGTCCAGGGCCCGCCGCGCCGAGGCCACCCATTGCGGCTGCCCGAGAACGCGGCCAGCGTGGGCCATCCCCTTGATCATCAGGGCGTTCCAGCCGGTGAGCACCTTGTCGTCGCGGCCCGGGCGGACACGCTCCTCCCGCGCCGCGAACAGTTTCCCCCGGCCCGCGTCCAGCCGCCGGCGCGCCTCCTCCGGTGACAGGCTCAGGGCAGCGGCAACCGAATCCAGGGGTCTTGTCACCCGCAGGTGCCAGTACTGGTGCTCGAAGTTGGGCGGACCGTCCAGTCCGAAATGGGGCGCCAGCACGGCGTACTCCTCCGGCGCCAGCAGTTCCCGGACCTGGCCGGGGGTCCAGACATAGAACTTGCCTTCCTCGTGCTCCGAGTCGGCGTCCAGCGTGGAGTAATAGCCTCCCTCCGGGGCCTGCATTTCCCGCATCACCCACTGCGCGGTTTCCTCCGCCACCCGCCGGAACAGGGGATCCCCCGTCAGGCGCCAGGCGTCGGCGTGGAGCCGCAGCAGCGGCCCGTTGTCGTAGAGCATTTTTTCGAAGTGGGGGATGGTCCAGGTGCGGTCCACGCTGTAACGGCAGAAGCCGCCGCCGATCTGGTCGTAGATGCCGCCCTCCGCCATGCGCCGCAGGGTGAGGGTGGCGATGGC
>DASTHR010000059.1:0-2791 GCA_035718105.1 Burkholderiales bacterium | reverse complement strand
GTTCGCGCGAAAAATGCCCATCTCCGTCGTTGCGCTCCTCGGCATCGTAGTAGCGCGCCGGAGGGCGGAGCAGGTTCCGCCCGCGCAGCGGGTGGATGCGACCCCGCAGGCGCTGCCGCGACCGCGCAAACCGGCGCGCTGGCATCCCGCTCCGCGGTCGCATCCCCTGCGGGACCCCTGCTTCGCGCTGCGCGGTCGCGCTACGACCTTCGTCGCGCGCCTAGGATCTGAGCATTTTTCGTGTCAAACGCGGCTCCCGGGGAGTTCTTCAACAGCCTGCTAACCCAGGGCCCGCTGGGCTGCGGCGAGTCTCTCCACGGCATCCCGCAGGTAGTCGCAGGGATGGATGCCGTGCGTACCCGACTCCAGGGTCTCCGTCACTTCCCGCGGGACGGCGTCGCCCTCCGGGTCGCCCAGGCTGATCACGCGGCGCATCGCGTAGGGCTTCTTCTGCGGGTCCAGGATCAGCATCACCGTGGGCCCGCCCGGCGTGCCCGGCCGATTCGCCAGGGTCACCGCCACTTCTCCGGTGTTGAGTTCCACCAGGCTGCCCGCCGGGTACAGGCCCATGAACTGGATGAAGCGGTCCACCAGCCACGCTTCGAACAGGCGCACGCGCCCGTGGCGCAGCATCTGCAGGGCCTCCTGCGGCGAGGCCGCGGGCGCAAGCGCGCGATCCGTGGTGAGGTCCTCGAAACAGTCCACGATGGCGGCGATCTTGCCCAGCAGGCTGATTTCGTCACCCCCCAGCCCCCGGGGATAACCGCTTCCGTCCTCGCGCTCGTGGTGGGTGGCCACCATGGCCACGACCTCCTCGGGCATGCCGGGCGTCGTGTTCAGGATCTCGATGCCGAGGTCCACGTGGCGCTTCATGAGGCGGTGTTCCTCCCCGCTCAGGGGCGCCTTCTTGGCCAGCAGTTCCGCGGGCAGCCGCAGCTTGCCCACGTCGAGCAGCATTCCTCCGAGGCCCAGATGCTCCAGCAGGTCCGGGGGGCATCCCAGGTGCCGTCCGAACGCCACCAGGGTGATGGTCACCTTCATGGAGTAAGCGACCGAGTGCGGGTCCTTCTGCCGCAGCGTGGTCAGCAGCTGCAGGGCGCTGGGATTGCGCACCACGCTGTCCACCATGTCCAGCAGCGCGCCCTTGACCCTCCGCACGTCCAGCACCGTGTGCTTGCGGATGTCGTCCTGCACGCTCTTCAGGAGATCCACGAAGGCGTTGCCGACGGCTTTGGCGGCCCGCATTTCCTCCTCGATTGTGGTCTCGTCCCGGTAGTCGGTCCTGCCCGGGATCGCAATCGGCGCCGCTTCGGGCACGCCGGGGATCAAGTCCGGCTGCGCCGCGGGGCTGAGGTGCGCGGCAACGTCGATCGCGGTCCGCTCCGTGTCGACATAGACGTGACTGCAGAATCGGCGCAGCGCCTCGACATGCTCCGCGGTTTCGATGCAGAACCCCTGCAACAGAAAAGGCGTTCCGAGCCAGGGACGATCCAGCTCGCAGACGAACATTCCCGGCTTCAGCTCGGAGACGGGTACCGCCTTCTTGGGCATGATGGGGACGGGATTGGGTCTGATGCCTGATGCATACGGACTGTCCGCCATCATAGTGACCGGGGCATCCGCGGGCAACACGAAATCATCCGCATGACCGGGTGCAGCGCCCGGGCCAGACGAGGATCAAGGGTCGCCGGGTTCCGGCGGCAGGTTGGCGATCTGCTCCGCCGTGCGCCCGCAGCCGATGCAGTAGCCGTTGTCGTCCAGCAGGCAGATGCCGATGCAGGGAGAGGGCGTCGGCGCCGCTTCCGGCGCCGGCGGGCGGGGCGGCGCCGGCGCGCTCTCGGAGGTCTCGCCGCCCATCAGGGGAAGAACGCCCGCTCCGCCGCATCCGGCAACGCCACCCCGGTGACCCGCGCCTTCTGCAGCAGCTCCCAGTAGTAGCGGTAGCTGGCGCGGTCGTGGAGCCGCCCCTCGTGCTGCACCGGGCCCCAGCCCGCAGCCTGCGCCGCCAGCAGGATGTCGGCGCCCGCCTGCACCTCCGCGAAGTCCGGGCGCATCGCCTCCACGATGGGCTTGATCTGGATGGGGTGGATGCTCCACATCCGCAGGTAGCCGAACCGGGTGCGCGCCCGCAGCGCGTCGTCGTGGGCCGAGCGCGGGTCGCGGATGTCCTGGGTGATGTTGTGCGAGGGCACGCAACCGTTTGCCAGCGCGGCCGCCGCGATCTCCGCCTTGGCGCGCACCACCAGCGGGTGCTCGAACTGTCCCGGGCTGCGGATCGCCGAGGCCGGAATCGCCCCGTGGTGCCCGCTCACGAAATCCATCAGCCCGAAGTCCAGCACCTGCACCCAGGGCAGGCGCGCGATCTCCCACACCTCCCGCAGCGCCCCGTGGGTCTCGATCAGGACGTGGATCGGGATCTCCCGCTTCACCCCGTGCCGCGCAGCGGCCGCCTGGATGTAATCGATCACCCGCGCCGCCTCCTGCGCGCCAGTGGGCTTCGGGAGCGTGATGTAGGCGGTCACCGCGCCGGCTCCCGCGACCATGATGTCCACGTCGTCGCGCCAGGCCGGGTGCGAGGGATCGTGGATGCGGAAGCCCGCCATTTGGTGCCGGTTCTGCGCGGCGTTCAGCAGCCGCACCGCCAGTTCCGCGTGCTCCCGCTCGCGCCCCGCCGGCGCCCCGTCCTCGCAGTCGAAGGTGACGTCGAATACCGGCCCCAGCTCGTCCTGCAGCGCCAGCGCCGTCAGCATCAACTTTTCGCTGCCGGCGTAGTGCTCGCAGGCGGGAATCG
>DASTHR010000058.1:0-5659 GCA_035718105.1 Burkholderiales bacterium | reverse complement strand
GAACCCGCCAAGGCGGCCGAACCCGCCAAGGCGGCCGAACCTGCCAAGGCGGTGGAGAAGAAGGCCGACGAGTCGAAGCGCCTCGTGCGCGACGGCGTGATCATCGAATTCGAGGCCGTGCCCATCGACGGCAAGGACCTGATGGAGGGCACCCTGGCCGAGGTGCGCTTCCGCTTCACCGACGAGCGCACCGGCAAACCCGTGCCGGGCGTGCGTCCGGGCGCCTGGATGGACGTGGGCGCCAACATCCAGGGGCAGGCCGGCGCCGAGCAGAAGGAGTGCAAGGAGAAGATCGGCCTCTACCTCAAGGGCGCGGTGGGCATCCGCCCCCTGGTGGACCTGAACGGCTACTACCTGCTGATCCTCAATCGCGATCCCAGCATCACCGTCATTGACCCAATGGTGTCCATGGCGGGGCGCACCAGCACCCTGGCGTCCATCAGGCTCGCCCGTCCGCCCCTGGACTGGACGAATTACGCCGATGCCAAGCGGCTGTTCGTGACCATGCCCTCCGGAGGCAAGGTGGCGGTGGTGGACACCGAAACCCTCAAGGTGGTGCAGGACATCGAGGCCGGCAAGGAGCCCTCGCGCATCATTCTTCAACCCGACGGCCGCTACCTGTGGGTGGGCAACAACGCCCGGGACGCCAAGGACAGCGGCGTGACCGTGATCGATCCCCAGACCCTGAAGGTGGTGAAGCAGATCGCCACCGGCAAGGGCCACCACGAGATCGCCATTTCCTCCGACAACCGCCACGCCTTCATCACCAACCGGGACGACGGCACCGTCACCATCGTGGACGTGGGCACCCTGGAGAAGGTGAAGGACATCAAGACCGGCTCGCTGCCGCTGTCCGTGGCTTACTCCAAGCTTTCCGGCGCCGCCTACGTGGTGGACGGCAAGGAGGGCACCATTTCCGTGATTGACGGCGCCAAGCTCGAACTGACCACCAAGATCAAGGGCAAGCCGGGCCTCGGGCCGCTGCGTTTCACGCCGGACGGGCGCTTCGCCATGGTGGTGAACACCGCGGAGAGCGTGGTGAACGTCATTGATCCCGCCTCCAACGAGATCATCCACAGCCCGAAGGTGCAGGCGGAACCGTTCCAGGTGGTGTACACCACGGGCTTCGCCTATGTGCGCAGCCTGGGGAGCGAGCGCGTGACCATGATCAACCTGAGCTCCCTGGGCAAGGGCAAGCAGCCCATCGTCCAGAGCTTTGGCGCCGGCACCGTGGCGCCCAAGAAGGGCGGCGACCTGCCGCTGGCGGACACCATGACCGCGGCGCTGGGCGAGGCGGCGGCCTTCGTGGTGAGCCCCGCGGACAACGCCACCTACTTCTACATGGAGGGCATGAACGCCCCCATGTCCAGCTATCAGGGCCGCGGTTCCCTGGGTCGCGCGGTGACCGTGATCGACCGCAGCCTCAAGGAAACCGAGCCCGGCCTGTTCACCGGGCGCCTGCGCCTGCCGGTGGCGGCGCACTACGACGTCGCGCTGTCGGTGGACCAGCCGCGCCTGGTGCATTGCTTCAGCATGGATGCCAAGGCCAACCCGGAACTGGAAAAGTTGCGCCAGACCGTGGCCGTGGAGTGGATGCCCCAGCAGCGCATCTACGCGCCCAAGGACACCGTGAAGGTGCGCTTCCGGGTGCTGGACGGCGCCGGCTCGCCCAAGACCGGCCTCAAGGACGTGATGGTGCGCTACTTCCTGGTTCCCGCCTCGGCGCCGCGCAACGTCAACGCGAAGGAAGTGGAGAACGGCATTTACGAAGCCACGCTGGAACTCGGCGAGGCGGGCGCGTACTACGTTTACGTGGGCGTGAGTTCCCTCAAGCTGGGTTACAACGACTCGGGCTTCCTCAGCCTGATGGCGAGGCCCGGCGGCGCGCCGCCCGCGGCTGCGCCGAAGAAGCCGGCGGAGCCGGAAAAGGCCAACTGACCCCGCGTGCAGGGCGGGGGGATTCAACCTCCCGCCCCCTGGCGCGTTGTGTGCCGGAACGTTTCCGCGCATTCCCTTCCAAGCGAACAGGTCGCTCATGAAACCAACGATTCTCGCATCCCTGGCCGCGGCGGCGGCCCTGGTCCTGGCGCCCGCCGCGCGTGCGGCCGACGACCATTCCCATCACCACCACCATGAGCAGAAGCCCGCCGCCCAGGAGAAGCCCAGCTCAGTGCAGGTTAAATATGACGACACCGTGCTGGTGACCCAGGACGGAAAGAAGCTCAAGCTCAAGAGCGAGGTGTTCGGCAACCGCATCGTGGTGCTCGACTTCGCCTACACCACCTGCACCACCGTGTGCCCGGTGCTGAGCGCGGTGCTGGCCAAGGTGCAGGACCAGCTGGGCGACAAGTCCGGCAAGGAAGTGCAACTGGTGACCATCACCGTGGATCCGGCGCGGGACACCCCGGCGCGGCTCAAGCAGTACGCGTCCAAGCATGGCGCCAAGGCCGGCTGGCTCTGGCTCACCGGGCCCACCGGCACCGTGAACGAGGTGCTGAAGGGCTTCAACGCCTACGCGCCCAACTTCGAAGACCATCCCGCCATGATCCTGGTGGGGGATCCGGTGAGCGGCAGCTGGACCCGCTTCTACGGTTTCTCCGATCCCAAGGACATCATGGCCAAGGTGGAGGAGCTGCGCGCCGCGCGGAGCGCCGCCAAGCTCAAGGGCTGATGTGGGTTGTCCGACTGAAGCCGGACCCACAGAAAAAGGGTAGGTGTTGTGGGTCCGCCTTCAGGCGGACGGGGTACAGAGGCAACGGAACACTACAGACCATGATTGCGATTTCGCGGCTTCTCGCCGTGACTGCTTTCCTGCTGCTGCCGCTGCTGGCGGCCGCGGCAGGGCTCACGCCGCGCGAGGAAGCTGGGCGCATCATCTATCGCGAAGGGATCAGCCCCGCCGGCAAGCCGCTGCAGGCCATGGTGGGACCCCACTCCACCCCCATGGAAGGGAAGTCCGTGCCCTGCGCGAACTGCCACGGCAACGACGGGCTGGGACGCCCGGAGGGCGCGGTGAAGCCTCCGGCCATCAGCTGGCGCGAACTGACCAAGCGCTATGGCCATCGCCACGAGAACGGGCGCCAGCACGGTCCCTTCGACGAGAAGACTTTCGCGGAGGCGCTGACCTTCGGCACCGATCCGGGCGGCAACAAGCTGGATTCCAGCATGCCGCGCTACATCATGTCCCACAAGGACATCGGCGACCTGGTCGCCTACCTTAAGAAAATCGAGACCGACTACGATCCCGGCTTGAGCGCCGACCGGCTGCGCATCGGCACCCTGCTGCCGACCCGCGGCCGCATGGCGGAACTGGGGCAGGTGGTGTCCGCGGTGATGCAGGCCTATGTTGACGACATCAACGCCAAGGGCGGCATCTTCGGCCGGCGCATCGAACTGGTGAAGGCGGAGTTCCCAGAAAATCCAGGGGCCGCTGCCGCCGCCGCGGAAAAGCTGATCCGCAAGGACAACGTCTTCGCCCTGGTGGGCCCCTTCAGCATGGGCATCGAGAAGGACCTGTCGCGGCTCGCGGAGGAAGCCCATGTCCCGGTGGTGGGGCCTTTCACCCTGCTGCCCGAAGGGACCCTGGCGGTCAACCGCTACACCTTCTACATCATGCCCGGGCTGCGGGAGCAGGCCATGGCGCTGGCCAGGTTCGCGGCCTCGGGGCTGGCCCTGCAGAACGCCACCGTGGGCATCATCTATCCGTCCGCCCCCGGCTACCAGGAAATCGCGGAGTCGGTGGAGGAGGTGCTCAGGGAGCAGAAGTGGGATCGCGTCGTGCGCGCGTCCTACGAGCCCGGGCAGGCCCCGGACGCGCGCCTGGTGGGCGAGCTGCAGCAGAAGGGCGTGCAGGTGCTGCTGTTCCTGGGCGGCGACGGCGAACTCGCGACCCTGGGCACTCTGGTGCGCGACGCCATCTGGTCGCCCTACCTGCTGGCACCAGGATCCAAGGTGGCGCGCGCGGCGACCGCGCTCCCCACCACCTTCGGCGACCGGGTGTTCCTGGCCTTTCCGACGCTGCCGCAGGACGTCACCAAGGAGGGCGCCACCGCGCTCGCGCAGATCGAGGCGAAGGGCAAGGTGGGCAATCGCCACCAGCCGGCGCAGATCTCGGCCTACGCCTCCATGCTGGTGCTGGAGGAGGGCCTCAAGCGGTCCGGGCGCGACCTGAGCCGGGTCAAGCTGGCCGACAGCCTGGAGAACCTATACAGCTTCGAATCCGGGGTGACCCCCACGATATCCTACGGTCCCAACCGCCGGGTCGGCGTATTCGGCGCCCACATCGTGCGGGTCAACCTGACCACCCACGCCTTCCAGCCCCTGGGCACCTTCGTCCGGCTCGATTGAAGACCGCCATGACCGACCACCACCAACGTTTCCTGTCCGGCGCCTTCGCCGCGCTCGCGCTAGCCGCGCTGCTTGCCGGCGGACCGGCCGCGGCACAGATCGTCGGCACCGCCGCCATCGTCAACGGCGCCGAGATCAGCAACCTGCGCCTGGAGCGGCACTTCGACGAGTACGTGAAGGGCAAGGGGCGCAACATCACCAAGATGATCAACCCCAAGGTCTACAAGAAGCTCAAGCGCGAGGCCCTGGACCAGCTGATCGAGAAGGAGCTGCTGTGGCAGGAGGCCCAGCGCCGCGGCATCCGCGTGAGCGACGAGGACGTAGCCACCGCGCTCAAGGAGCAGGAGGCGCAGTACAAGAGCCGGGACGCGTATCTGCGCAAACTTGAGAACGCCGGCTTCGACGAGAAGAGCTACACCGACTACGTGCGTAGGGAGATCGCCATCCAGCGCTGCGTGGAGACCGCCTTCCCGCCCAAGCCGGTCACCGACGCCGACATCCACGAGTTCTACGTTGCCAACCCCGACAAGTTCACCCGTCCCGAGGCGGTGCGGGCGCGCCACATCCTGATCAAGGTGCCGGCCGGGTCGGACGCCGCCACGCGCCAGGCGGCGCGGGCGCGGATCGAAGACGTCCTCGCGAAGGCACGCAAGAAGGGCGCCGACTTCGCCGAGCTGGCGCGCAGGTATTCCGAGGACAGCAGCGCGGCGGAGGGCGGAGACCTGGGGATTTTCCCCAAGGGGCGCATGGTGGGACCCTTCGAGGAGGCGGCCTTCAGCCTCAAGCCTGGCCAGATCTCCGGCGTGGTGGAAACCGAGTACGGGTACCATATCCTCAAGGTCGAGGAGCGCTTCCCGCAGAAGGTGGTGTCCGAGGCCGAGGCGCGGGAGCGCGTGCGCGCGGCCATGACCGCGGCGCGACGCGACGAGGCGGTTCGCGATGGCGTGAAGGCGCTGCGCGAGCAGGCGAAGATCCAGGTGCTGGTCGCCCTGGAGGACAGCCCGAGCGACGAGCGCGGCTGGGTGCCCCAGAGGTAGGCCCGGCGGGTGACCGACAGTTCAGTTCAGGAGAGAACCGTGATGCGAAAGATCCAATTGGCGGCGGCGCTGGTGGCCGCGCTGGCGGTGGGACCGGCGTGGGCCCATTCCGAACATGATGCGGCGGCCAAGGAGCCGCAACAGAAGGAGCCGGTGGCGGACATCCCCGCCAAGCGGGCCGCCCAGCCCGATGCCCGGGCCTATTTCACGGACACCGAACTGGTCACCCAGGACGGCAAGAAGGTGCGCTTCTACAGCGACGTGCTGGAAGGGCG
>DASTHR010000057.1:0-7554 GCA_035718105.1 Burkholderiales bacterium | reverse complement strand
GGGCGCAAGCTGGTGCTGGTTCCCCGGGAGACGCCGTTCTCCGCCATCCACCTGGAGAACATGCTGCGGCTGTCCCGCGCCGGGGCGGTGATCCTGCCCGCCAACCCTGGCTTCTACCACCACCCGCGGTCGGTGCAGGACCTGGTGGACTTCGTCGTGGCGCGGGTGCTGGATCAGATCGGGGTGCCGAACGCGCTGGTCCGGCGCTGGGGCGCCGAAGAGGAATGAAGTGACGCTGCTTGGCCAGATCAAGGACATGCTGGGACCGCAGTCCCTGGAAGTGCCCATTTTCCCGTTGCACGCCGTGCTGCTGCCCGGAAGCCTGATGCCGTTGCGGGTGTTCGAGCAGCGTTACGTGGAGATGACGAAGACCTGCCTGCGCAACAGCAGACCCTTTGGCGTATGCCTGATCCAGGAGGGTGCCGAGGTGGGAACGCCCGCGGTCCCCGAACGGGTCGGCTGCCTCGCCACCATCCTGGAATGGGACATGCAGCAGCTGGGCATCTTCAGCCTGCGCACCCTGGGCACCGAGCGCTTCGCCATGAACCGCTGGACCGTGGAGCCCGGCGGCCTGATCAGGGCCCAGGTCAGCGTCCTGCCCCGGGAGCCGGAAACGGTGCTGCCGGACCAGCATCGCACCTGCGCCCGGGTACTGGAGCTCATCATCGACAAGCTGGGCAACGATCATTTCCATGGGCCGTTCCGGTTCGATGACGCGGCCTGGGTGAGCTATCGCCTGGCCGAGACGCTGCCCCTCAAACTCGAGGCCAGGCAGAAGCTGCTGGAGCTCGACGCGGCCGCGGAGCGCCTGCAGGTGCTGCACCGCTTCCTCACCTCGCAGGGCCTGGCCGACTGAGCCCTCCGATCCGGCCTCGGCTAAAATCGCTCTTCCGCCATCCGACTTCCTGGAGGACCGCCATGCGACTGTACGCCGCCCTGGCCCTTGCCGTCGCCCTCGTCGCCACCCCCGTTCGGGCCGCGGACCCACCGGCGCGGGCCCAGGCCCGCGCCGACCAGGCGGCGGAAATTCCCGGCTGGTTCAAGGAGTCCTTCCTCGATTTCCCCGATGAGCTGCGGGAAGCCGCGGCCGCAAAGAAGCGGCTGCTGCTTTACTTCGGCCAGGACGGCTGCCCCTACTGCCGCGAGCTGATGCAGGTGAATTTCGGGCGCAAGGACATCGCCGACACCACGCGCGCGCGCTTCGACGCCATCGCCCTCAACATCTGGGGCGACCGCGAAGTGACCTGGACCGACGGCCGGAAGCGCACGGAAAAGGAGTTCGCCTCCCTGCTCAAGGTACAGTTCACGCCCACCGTGCTGTTCCTGGATGAGCGCGGCGAGGTGGTGCTGCGGCTGAACGGCTACTACCCGCCGCACAAGTTCGCCGCCGCCCTGGACTTCGCCTCCGGCAGATCTCCCGCCGGCGTGCCGTTCCCGGAGTATCTCAGGCAGGCGGCCGCGGAGCCGGCTAGCGGCAGGCTCCACGACGAGCCGTTCCTGGCCAAGCCCCCCTTCGATCTCAAACGCCTGCGCGAGGGCTCCAGGAAACCCCTGGCGGTGCTGTTCGAGCAGAAGGAATGCGCACCCTGCGACGAACTTCACGGCAAGGGCTTCAAGGACGCAGCCGCGGCGAAGCTGGTCCCGGAATTCCAATGGGTGCGCCTGGACCTGTTCGGGCGGGCGCCGCTGACCACGCCGGACGGCAAGGCGTCCACCGAGTCGGACTGGGGCCGCGCGCTGGGCGTCGCCTACACGCCGACCACGGTGTTCTTCGACGCGGGGGGCAAGGAGGTGTTCCGCATCGAGGCCTACCTCAAGCCCTTCCATCTCGCCTCGTCGCTGGAATACGTGGCGAGCGGGGCCTACCGTGGCGAGCCCAACTTCCAGCGATTCATCCAGGCCCGTGCCCAGCGGCTGCGGGAGAAGGGCCAGGCGGTCCAGATCTGGCAATAAGGCCGGCGCAGCGGTCGCTCAAGGACCGCATGGGAAATCTTCGAGATTCCGCAGTCCCGGCCGATTCCGCGTACACGGCCTCCGCCGCGCCTAGGCGTCCTCGCCCTCCTCCGCGATCGCGGCTGCCGCGCAGGCGCGGATCAGTTTGCGCACCGGCGCGGGCAGCGCGGCGCCCAGCGCATCATCCAGGTTGATCCACATGAGTCCCGGCTCGCGGGCTGTGCCGCCCAGCGCGCTCACGCGTGCCATTCGAGGGTGGATGCGCAGCCGGAAGTGGGTGAAGCCGTGCTCCAGAACGGGCAGCGACCGGACCCCCGCAAGCTTCGCGCCGAAGCGGCGCAGCGACGCCTCCGCGGCGTCCTCCGCGGGATCCGTTTCCGGCAGACACCACAGGCCGCCCCAGACTCCCGCCGCGGGGCGCTTCTCCAGCAGAATCTCGCCCCCGCGCAGCAACAGCAGCATGGCGGTTTCCCGTTGCGGCAGCGCGCGGCGCGGCCGGGGCGAAGGCAGCCCCGCGGTGCGTCCCTCGCGCCGCGCCACACACAGCGCCGCAACCGGGCAAGCGCCGCAGCGCGGCCCGGATCGGGTGCAAAGTGTCGCCCCAAGGTCCATCAGCGCCTGGGTATAGGCCTCGATTCCCTCGTCGGGTAGCAGCGCTTCCGCAAGCGTCCACAGCCGGAGTTCCACCGCACGAATGCCGGGGAACCCCTCCACGCCGAAGCAGCGGGCCAGCACCCGCCTCACATTGCCGTCCAGGATGGCGCCCCGCGTGCCCCAGGCGAAGGCCGCGATGGCGGCGGCGGTGGAGCGCCCGATGCCCGGCAGAGCCGCGATCGCCCGGGGATCCCGGGGAAAGGCGCCGCCGTGGCGTTCCAGGACGAGTTGCGCGGCGCGGCGCAGGTTGCGCGCCCGGGAGTAGTACCCCAACCCGCTCCACAGGGCCAGCACTTCGTCCTCGGTCGCCGCGGCCAGGGAAGCGAGATCGGGGAAGCGCTCCCGGAAGCGCCGGTAATAGGGAATGACGGTGGAGACCTGGGTCTGCTGCAGCATGATCTCAGCTACCCATATGGCATAGGGATCGCGCGTGCCCTGCCAGGGCAGGTCGTGGCGGCCGTGGTGGCGCTGCCACGCGATCAGGCGCCTGGCAAACTCGCCGTCGGGGAAATCGGGGTTGTTAACCACAGAGGCACAGAGAGGCAGGGATAGGAAGTTCGATAACGAAGAGGCGCGGAGGGCGGGATGAACGTCAAGTAATCACGCCCTGAAGTCGTTTCCTGGCGACCCTGGTGCCCCTGGTGGTGAATGATCGTGATTCTCTCGGTGCCTCTGTGGTGAGATCATTTTCCGAACAGCCCCGGCAGCTTGCGCTGCAGGAACTCACCGGCCTTCTTCTCCACCTCCTGCTTTGCCGCCTCGGTGGCCAGCGCTCCGTAGTCGATCTCGTACTTGGGCGCTCCCAGCGGGCCGGTGAGCTTCACCGGCACCGTGACGCTCTTCAACTGGTCGGCCTCTGCGCCGCCCTGCCCCTTGCTGCTGCTGACCACCGTGGCCCTGGCCAGGTAGTTGATGGCGTCGTTTCCGATGTCGATGTCGCCGGCCCCCGCGAGACGCAGCAGCGGCGACTTCATGCTCAGGTCCTCGTTGTGGGCCACGCCGTTTCGGATCTGGAAACTGGCCTTCATCTCCGTGAAATCGGTCTTCTGAGAAGTGTTGGCCGCCTGGGTCTGGGCCTGGGGCTTGCCCTTGACCGCCCCCAGCGCCGCCTTGGCTGTGCGGATGGTCTCCGCGATGTTGATGCCGCGGTAGGCGCCATCGGCCAGGTGGATCGCGGCGGTGCCGTTCAGCGCCTTCTTCATGGCCCCCGCCGTGGCACCCTGGGTGGTGACATCCAGGGCCACGTTGCCCCGGCCCTCCAGGTTCTCGAAGTTGGCCGCGTCCTTGAGCAGCGGCGCGATGTTGACCCCATTGAGGTTCTGCCGCGCAGCCACGGAGGGAATGCCGGCGGCATTCACGGTGGCGCTGCCGCTCAGCGTGCCCTGATAGAGGTTGGCGGAGACCGGGTTGAAGTCCACGCGGCCATCCTTCGCCGTCACATCCAACCGCACATTGGAGGACTTTATGTTCTGCACCTTGAGCGAGCCAATGCGCAGCGAGCCGGTGGCGTTCAGCCCCTTCAGCGCCGACAGGTCGAGGGGCTGCTCCCTCGC
Source organism: Burkholderiales bacterium (assembly GCA_035718105.1). Classification (GTDB taxonomy): domain Bacteria; phylum Pseudomonadota; class Gammaproteobacteria; order Burkholderiales; family UBA6910; genus UBA6910. The sequence goes on along the minus strand of DASTHR010000057.1, from coordinate 3,394 downwards.
GGGCGTGGCGGGCGTGGCGGGCGCTGCGCCTGCCGGAGCCTTCGCGGCCACCGGTCTGGGCGGCAGGTACTTGTCCAGGTCCAGCTGGTCGATGTCGATATCGAAGCCAAAGGCGGGCCTGGCGAAGCCGTTCACCGCCAGCTTCGCCTTCAGGTTGCTGTCGCCCACCCTGCCCGCGAGGCTCGCCTGCGCCGCCTCCCTGGCGCCGTCCACGGCGGCGCTGCCCTGAAGCTGGCCGCTCAGGGTCTTCCCCGGCAGATCGGGGCCGCTGGCGCTCAGGTTCAGCGCGAGCTTCGGCAACGCAATCTGCTTCGCCTGCAGGTTGCCGCTTAGGGGGGAGGACGCCTTCGCCTTCACCGCCAGCTCGCCCCGCTTCAGGTCCAGGTCCAGGCTCATGGGGCCGGTGCGGAACGCCTGCGCCGTGCCCTCGACGCCGGGAAGCGCCAGCTGCGCCACCAGGGTCTGCGTGGCGCCGGTTACTTTCGCCACCACGGTAAGCTTTTCTCCGGACGCCTTGTCCGCAGTGAGGGTGAGCCGCGGGGCTTCCGCCTTCAGCTCCAGGTTGTTGCCCGCCTGCACCCCGGTGGCAGCGAGAACCAGCTTTTCCGCGGTCACCTCGCCGGCCCCGGGGCGGACGCTGACGCTGCCGTTGAGGCTCGCGTCCAGCTTGCTGATCCCGGCCGCCTCGCCCTTGGCCTCAAGTTTCATGCCGTCCACGGCGTAATGCTGCTTCTCCAGGTCGAACAGGAATCCGCCCTTTGCCTTCAGATCAAGTTCGAGCTTCGGCTGGTTGGCCCGGGCCTTCACGGACAGTTCCAGGTTCGAGGGCACCCCGCTCGCCAGGCGGCCGGTCTTGAGGTCGAGGCCGCTCAACGTAATCTGCGTACCCGCCGCCTCGTCCCGGTAGGACAGGGCAGCGTCCTGGATCACAATGCGTGCGATGTCCACCACCGGCGCCGGCGCGGCGGGCTGCTCCCCGCGGACGGGCGCGCCGCCGCCCGCCAGATCGTCAATATTGGACTTGCCGTCCCTCGATCGCACCAGGCTCGCGCGCAGCCCGCGCAGTTCCACGCCGTCCACGATCACCTGCTTCGACAGCAGCGGAATCAGTTTCACCGCCACCTGGGCTTCCTCGACGCTGGCAAACTCCCGCTCGCTGCCACGCTCCGACAGCGAGGCCCTGCCGATGCGGGCACCAATGCTGGGCCAGAAGGCGAGCCTGATGTCGCCTTCCAGCTTCAGGGTGCGCTGGGTCTTGTCCTTGACGGCCTGGATGATCTGCGGCTTGTAGGCATTGGGGTCGAAGGTGGCGGCAACAAATGCGACGACGGCCGTCACGACGGCAAGCACCGCGGCGAAGGCAATCAGGACAATCTTGACGGTTCGGGACATTGATACCTCCCTGGTGGATGTATCCGGGTCGCGTGAATTCGGGCGGAATGGGGACTGGAGCGGGCGAAGGGAATCGAACCCTCGTCACCAGCTTGGGAAGCTGGGGTAATGCCATTATACGACGCCCGCCCGGGGCAACTGCTGCCCGGCATTTTTTCCTATGTGGCGCCGGGAGACAGGCGCATTCTAGCCACTCCGCCGCCCCCACGCAAACCCGTCACGGCGTACGGGGTTATGTAGAATGGCGGCACTTTTCCCCCACGGCCCGCGCCCCCAGACCCGTGAAGCCCGGATTGCGAGAATGTTCCGTTACCTGAGCCACCGCATCATGGCGGTGGTGGGGGTCGCGGTCACGCTTGGCCTCGCCCTGACTGCCTTCGTGTATACCCGCGAGCAGGAGCGCGTGCTCCACCGGCAGCACGCGCGCAATCTGGAAAGACTCGCCGACACCGCGATCCAGAGCCTGCAGAGCGTGATGCTGGCGGGATACGCGGACGCGGCCCGGAGCTACGCGGACCGGCTGAAGCGGGTGCCCGGAATCGCGGATTTCCGCATCCTGCGCACCGACGGCAGCGAGGCGTTCCTCGACAACGACACCATTCACGCAGTGAACCGCCAGCGGGGCCAGACCTTGTTCCGCGCCCGCGACGGCGAAACCAGGGTGGAGGTGCTGGCGCCGGGCAACGCGCTGCTCGAACAGGCGCTGCGCAGCGGCCGAGGCGTCAGCCTGCAGGAGACCGACCCCGCGGGTATGAGGCTCGTCACTTTCCTGGTCCCGATCCCCAGCGAGGAGCGCTGCCACGCCTGCCATGGCAACGGGAACGGCGCCCGCGGCGTGGTGAAGCTCACGGCCTCGCTGGCGACGGTGGAAGGCGACATCCGCATTGCGCGCCAGCAGTCGCTGATCATGGCCGCGATGGCCCTGGTCATCACCCTGTTGCTCACCGGGGTCCTGATTTCTCGCACCGTCTCGCGCCCGGTCCGCCACGTCACCGACGCGATGACCCGGGCCGCCGCCGGCGACCTCTCGCTGCGCGTGCCGAGCAGCGGCAAGGACGAGATCGCCCGCATGGCGGAAAGCTTCAACCGCATGGGTGCGCAGCTGGCCAGCACCTACGAAGGCCTGAAACGCGAGCAGGACAAGCTCACCACCATCATCAGCAGCGCCGATGAAGGCATCGTCGTCACCGACGGCCGCGGCGGCGTGGTGCTGGTGAATCGCGCCGCCGAGGCGCTGCTCGGCAAGCGCGCCGGCACGGTGATGTAGGAGGGCATGCTCCGGCTTTTCGACAACCCCGGCGACATGCATCGCCGGCTTGACGCTCCCTCCGCCGGCCCCGACATCATCGTCTACAACGACCGGACCCTGAGCCTGCAGGTATCCACGATACGGGACCGGCAGGGCGCCACGGTGGGTTCCGCGGCGCTGTTCCGCGACATCACGGAGGAGAAGCGACTGGAAGACGAACTGCGGCGCCTCGCCGTGACTGACCCTCTCACCGGCCTGTACAACCGCCGGCACCTGTCGCAGGCGCTGGAGCGGGAGTTCGATCGCTCCCGCCGCCACCAGCTTCCGCTCTCGGTGCTGATGTGCGATGTGGACCACTTCAAGCGCTTCAACGACGAGCACGGTCACGAATGCGGGGACCACGTGCTGCAGATGGTGGCGCGACACCTGACCGCCGCATTGCGCACCCACGACCTGCCCTGCCGTTACGGAGGCGAGGAGTTTCTGGCGGTGCTGCCCAGCACCGCTGCGGCCGGTGCCTACAGCGTGGCCGAGCGACTGCGGCGGGATATCGCCGCCAACCCGGTGGACGGCCTGCACATCACGGTGAGCATCGGGGTGGCGAGCTTCCCCGTGGTGGCCGCGGACTCGCCCCAGGCGCTGATAGACGCCGCCGACCGCGCCCTCTACGACGCCAAGGAGGCCGGGCGCAACCGGGTACGGGTGGCGGCCCCCCGGGCCTGACGGGGCCGGCGCTGATATAATTGCTTTACC
>DASTHR010000056.1:0-2743 GCA_035718105.1 Burkholderiales bacterium | reverse complement strand
CACGATCTTGACCAGGGTCCAGACGGTGGGCCAGGCCGGCCCGAGGAGTTGCTCGAGTGCTTCCATCTAGCCCGCCATCCTCTGCTCGACCTCGGCCCGGCGGACCTCGATCTCGCCGAACATTGCGCCAAGACCCGCGGTCGCCGGATGCCCGGCGGGCACCCGCACGCAGCCCTGGGGCAGACCGTCGTCGCGGCGCACCGGCAGCACCGCCCCGCCGTCCCCCTGGCTCACCGCCACCGCTTCGCCCTCCTTCACCCCCAGGCGCTGCATCAGCGCACCGTTCATCGCGGCCGCCGGCGCAGCGCCGTCCCGGGTGCGCGAAAGCGATTCCGCGCGCCGCACCAGTGGATCCGCGCTGTAGATGGGGACATCCCCGATGCGCTGCAGGCCGCTGACGGTGGGCGGGAGCCGCTCCACCGCCGCCTGCCCCAGCGTATTGTCCAGCCGCGCGGACAGTTCGGCGCCATCCTCGATGCCCATGGCCGCGCGCACCCCCTCCGGGGTGTCGAAATCGAATCCACCGATGCCGAGAAGGTTGCCCAGCACGCGCAGCACTTTCCAGGCGGGACGCGCCTCGGCGTAGGGATGCACCACCGCGTTGAAGCTCTGGACCCGGCCCTCGGTGTTGATAAAGGTCCCGGCGGTCTCGGTGAAGGGCGCCACGGGCAGCAGCACGTCGGCGTAATCCGCCGCCAGGTGCCTCCAGGGGCTGAGCGCCACCACGAACCCGGCGCCCTGCATGGCGGCCAGCGCACGCCGCGAGTCGCCGCAGTCGAGCTCCGGCTCGGCGCCCAGCACCACGTAGGCCTTGAGCGGCTGCGACAGCATGGCGGCCGCGTCCATTCCGGCGATGGCGTCGGCGTGGGGCGGACGGGGAACGGCACCGGCGATGTAGCCGCCGACGCTGTTGGCCGCCTCCCCCAGAAAACCGAACGTCGCGCCGGTGAGGGCCGCCAGGTGCTGCCCCAGGGCCTGCAGGTCGCGGGCAGCGGGATGGTGCTGCGCCAGGTTGCCGAGCAGCACCGCGGCGCGGCCGGCGGTTAGGCTGTGTGCGATAGCCCGCGCGGTGTCGGACACGCTCACCCCCGCGAGCGCGCCGGCGACGGCGGCGGGAACCTGCGCGCCCTTGGCCTCGGCGGCGGCCTTGACCACCTGTGCCAGCGCCGCCGGCAAATCCGCGGGGCCGACGATTATCTTGTTGGCGACGCGGGTCAGCAGATCGTCGTCCAGCGGGTTGATGATGCTGAGTGAGGCGCCGGCCTTCACCGCCTGGCGCAGGCGATGGGCCAGCAGCGGATGATCCTTGCGCAGGTTGCTGCCCACCACCAGGGCGCCCTGCAGCTTGTCCAGTTCAGCCACCTTCATCCCGAGCCAGGGGACGCCCTTCATCTCCGCATCCGCGAGAAAATCGGTCTGGCGCAGGCGGAAATCCACGTTGCCCGAGCCCAGGCCGCGCATCAGCTTCTGCAGCAGGTAGAGCTCCTCGAGCGTGCTGTGGGGCGAAGCCAGGGCGCCGATCTGCGCCGCGCCATGGCGCTGCTTCACGCCGGCAAGCCCGGCGGCCACCGCCTCAAGGGCCTCGCTCCAGTCGCACTCCTGCCAGCGTCCTTCGCGCCTCACCATCGGGCGGCGCAGCCGGTCGGGGGTGTTCAGCCCCTCGTAGGAGAAGCGGTCCTTGTCCGACAGCCAGCACTCGTTGAGGTCCTCGTTCTCCCGGGGCAACACCCGCAGCACCCGGTCCAGCTTCACCTGCACCACGAGGTTGGAGCCCAGGCCGCAGTGCGGGCTCACCGAGCGCCGGCGCGCCAGCTCCCAGGTGCGGGCGCTGAAGCGGAAGGGCTTGGAGGTGAGGGCGCCCACCGGGCAAAGGTCGATGGCGTTGCCGGAGAGCTCGGAATCTACGCTGCGGCCGACGAAGGTCATGATCTCCGAGTGCTCGCCCCGGTTCGCCATCCCGAGCTCCATGACGTCGGCGACCTCCTGCCCGAAGCGCACGCAGCGCGTGCAGTGGATGCAGCGGGTCATGTCGGTGGAGATCAGGGGGCCCAGGTCCTTGTTGGTCACCACCCGCTTCTCCTCCCCGTAACGGGAGCTGCCGCCGCCGTAACCCACGGCGAGGTCCTGAAGCTGGCACTCTCCGCCCTGGTCGCAGATCGGGCAGTCCAGGGGATGATTGATGAGCAGGAACTCCATCACCGCCTTCTGCGCGTTCACCGCCAGCTCGGAGCGGGTCCAGACCTTCATCCCCTCGGTCACGGGGGTCGCGCAGGCCGGCAGCGGCTTGGGCGCCTTCTCCACCTGCACCAGGCACATGCGGCAGTTGGCCGCGATGGAAAGCTTCTTGTGGTAGCAGAAATGGGGGACGTAGATTCCGAGCTGGTTCGCGGCGTGCATCACCATGCTGCCGCCCGGCACCGCCACCTTCCTGCCGTCGATCTCGATGTTGATGAGGTTCTGGCTCAATTCCCGGTCCCCTGCGCTATCCCACCAGGCACTTGCGGTGCTCGATGTGGTGCTCGAACTCGCCGCGGAAGTGCTTGACGAAGCTCTTCACCGGCATGGCCGCCGCGTCCCCCAGGGCGCAGATGGTGCGGCCCATGATGTTGTCGGAGACGCGATTCAGCGCTTCCAGGTCCTCGGGCCGGCCGCGGCCGTGCTCGATCCGGTGCACCATGCGGTACAGCCAGCCGGTGCCCTCGCGGCAGGGCGTGCACTGGCCGCAGGACTCCTCGAAGTAGAA
>DASTHR010000055.1:0-4458 GCA_035718105.1 Burkholderiales bacterium | reverse complement strand
CATCAGCGTGATCACCAAGAATACCTACGCCTTGGTGCTGGCGGGTGGTCGCGGCACGCGGCTCAAGCAGCTTACGGACTGGCGGGCCAAGCCCGCGGTGCCCTTCGGCGGCAAGTTCCGCATCGTTGATTTCCCGCTGTCGAACTGCGTGAATTCCGGCATCCGCCGCATCGGTGTGGTGACCCAATACAAGTCCCACAGTTTGATCCAGCACATCCAGCGCGGCTGGAGCTTCGTCCACAATCAGCTGGACGAGTGCGTGGACCTGCTGCCGGCGCAGCAGATGACCGGCGAGGACTGGTACCAGGGGACCGCCGACGCCGTGTACCAGAACATAGACATCCTGCGCCAGTACGATCCGGCGTTCGTGCTGGTCCTGGCCGGGGACCATGTCTACAAGATGGACTACGGCAAGATGCTGGCCGAGCACGTGGCGCGCGGAGCGGACATGACCGTGGGCTGCATCGAGGTGCCGATTGAGGAGGCCGCCGGCCAGTTCGGCGTGATGTCCGTGAACGAGGACGGGCGGGTCACCGCGTTCGCCGAGAAGCCGGCTCATCCCACCCCGGTGCCGGGGCGGCTCGACCACGCCCTGGCCAGCATGGGCATCTATGTGTTCAACACCGGGTTCCTGTTCGAGCAGCTGGTGCGCGACCGGGATGAGCCCCACTCCTCCCACGACTTCGGCAAGGACATCATCCCCCACATCCTGCCGCGTTACCGGGTGTTCGCCCACCGCTTCCAGGACAGCTGCGTCAACATGGTGGGCGGGGCACCCTATTGGCGCGACGTGGGGACGGTGGACGCCTACTTCGAGGCCAACCTGGACCTCACGCTGATCACCCCGGACCTGAACCTCTATGACGGGGACTGGCCGATCTGGACTCACCAGGAGCAGCTGCCCTCCGCCAAGTTCGTGTTCGACGACGAGGGCCGGCGCGGCGCGGCCATGGACTCGATGGTATCCGGCGGCTGCATCATCAGCGGCGCCACGGTCCGGCGCTCGCTGCTGTTCTCCAACGTCCGGGTCCACAGCTACTGCACCGTGGAGGACTCCGTGATCCTGCCCGACGTGGACATCGGCCGCCATTGCACGCTGCGGCGCGTGATATTGGACCACGGCTGCCGGATACCGGACGGGACGGTCATCGGCGTCGATCATGCCCGGGACCGGGAGCGCTTCTATGTAAGCGAGAAGGGCGTCACCCTGGTCACCCCGGAGATGCTCGGGCAGGGCTTCCATCGCGTGCGCTGAAGCGTAATGAGCCAGTCGGCCCCGGTCGATCTGGTCCTGCTGTGGCACATGCACCAGCCGGACTACCGCAACCACCGGACGGGCGAGTTCGCCCTGCCCTGGGTGTACCTGCACGCCATGAAGGACTACACCGACATGGCGTACCACCTGGAGACCCACCCCGGGGTCAAGGCGGTGGTGAATTTCGTGCCGGTGCTGCTCGACCAGCTCGAGGCCTACGCCGAGCAGTTCGCCATGGGCGACGTGCGCGACCCGCTTCTGCGCCTGCTGGCGGCCTCGAATCTCGACCACCTGGACCGCGCCACGCGCGCGATGGCGCTGGAGGCCTGTTTCAAGAGCAACCACCGCACGATGCTGGACCCGTTTCCGCACTACAAGCGGCTGCACGAGATCTACCAGGCAGCGGCGGCGCGGGGCGAGGGCGCGCTCGACTACCTGTCCGGCCAATACCTTGCCGACCTGCTGGTCTGGTACCACCTGGCCTGGACCGGGGAGTCGGTGCGCCGCCACGAGGAGACGATTGTCGGCCTGATGGCCAAGGGCGAGGGCTACACCCACGCCGACCGTTTCCGTCTGTTCAATCTCATCGGCGAGATGATCCGCGGCATCATTCCCCGCTACCGCAGGCTGGCCGAGCGCGGCCAGGTCGAGCTCTCCGCCACGCCCCATTACCATCCTCTGGCGCCGCTGCTGCTGGATTTCGCCAGCGCTCGGGAAGCGCTGCCCGACATCGCGCTGCCCCAGGACTCCTATCCCGGCGGCCGCAGCCGGGTAAAGGCCCATCTGGATTCGGCCCTGGAGAGCCATGTGCGGCGCTTCGGCGCCCCTCCGGTCGGCATGTGGCCCGCGGAGGGGGCGGTGTCCGACCGCCTGCTGGAGATTTTTGCCGAGCACGGGGTTTCCTGGGCCGCCACCAGCGAGTCGGTTCTCGCAAACAGCCTGAGGCAGGCGCATCCGGGCCAGCCGCTCCCGGAGCGGCGGGACTACCTCTACCGCCCCTACCGGGTGCCCACGCCCGCGGGCGAGATACGCATGCTGTTCCGCGACGAGCGGCTCTCCGACCTGATCGGCTTCGAGTATGCCAAGTGGTTCGGCAAGGACGCGGCGCTGCATTTCGTCCACAGCCTGGACGAAGTGCGCCGCGCCGCGCCTGCGGAGCAGCCGCCCCTGGTGTCCGTAATCCTGGACGGCGAGAACGCCTGGGAGTACTACCCTTACAACGCCTTCTATTTCCTCTCCGACCTCTATTCCGAGCTCGAATCGCGCCCGGGGATCCGCACCGTCACCTGTGCCGAGGCGATCCGGTCGCACCCCGCGGCGGACCTGCCGGGGGTGACGGCGGGGAGCTGGGTCTACGGCACCTTTTCCACCTGGGTCGGAGCGCCGGAGAAAAACGCCGCCTGGCTGGCGCTGTGCGAGGCGAAACGCAGTTACGACCTGGTGCTGGGCAGCGGGCGGCTGAGCCCCGACGAGCGCGCGGCCGTCGAGCGCCAGCTCGCCGACTGCGAGGGATCCGACTGGTTCTGGTGGTTTGGCGACTACAACCCGCAGCACAGCGTGGTAACCTTCGACCGGCTCTACCGCGAAAAGCTGACCCACCTCTACCGGCTGCTCCGGCTGCCGGTCCCCGCGGACCTCGGCCGCTCGTTCAGCCGGGGCGGCGGCGAGGCCGAGTCCGGTGGCGTGATGCGCCGGGCTTCTTGAACGATCAATAATTCGCCAGAGGGGCAAGGAATACCGGAAACATCAGTGATGGAGAGCAGGCTTGAGTCTGCACGCCGGTCTGAAGTCCCGTGTGTCCCCGGGTCCCTTTGGCAAGAAAATCAATGACCCATACCGTCTCGCTGCTATTTGGTGTCCATGCCCACCAGCCTGTGGGCAACTTCCCCGAGGTGCTGGACGACGCCCACCGGCGTTGCTACCGGCCGTTCCTGCAGGTTTTGCACCGTTACCCGGAGTTCCGCTTCGCGGTGCACTTCTCCGGCTGGCTGCTGCAGTACCTGATGGAGCATTATCCGCAAGACATGGCGCTGCTCACGGACATGGTCCGGCGCGGGCAGGTGGAGATGTTCGGCGGCGGCGACACCGAGCCGGTGCTGGCGGCGATCCCCTCCTGCGACCGCGTCGGGCAGATCGTCGCGCTGTCCGACCGCCTGGAGCGGGCGCTGGGCCAGCGCCCCCGGGGCGCGTGGCTGACGGAACGGGTCTGGGAGTCCGGGGTGGTGCCGGCACTCGCGGATTCCGGCGTGCGCTACGTGACCGTGGACGACTACCACTTCCTGTGCACCGGGCGCGCGGCCGAGGAACTCAGCGGCCACTTCACCACCGAGGAGGACGGGCGCGTCCTGGACCTGTTTCCCATCTCCGAGGCGCTGCGCTACCGGCTCCCGTTTTCCCCTGCCCGGGAAGCCGTGGATTACCTGGAATCCCTGGCCGGACGCGCGGGCGCCGCGGCGATCTACTTCGACGACATCGAGAAGTTCGGCATCTGGCCCGAGACCTACCAGTGGGTGTACGAAAAGGGCTGGCTGGAACAGTTCATCCGCGGCGTGCTGGCTTCGCCCCGCATCCGCACCCTGCGCTACCGGGACTATCACGAGACGGCGCGCACCCGCGGCGTGGTGTACCTGCCCACCACCTCCTACATCGAGATGAACGAGTGGACGCTGCCGGCCGCGGCGGGCGCCCGCTACGCCGAGATGGTGGAGGAGGCGAAGCGCGGTGGCTGGTACGAGAAGGACAAGGCCTTCCTGCGCGGCGGCATCTGGCGCAATTTCTTCTCCCGCTACCCGGAATCGAACTGGATGCACAAGCGCATGCTGGGGCTCTCGAGGCGGGTGGCGGCGCTGGCTCCGGAGCGGCGCGGCCCGGAGATCATGGCGCGCCTCTACGAGGCGCAGGCCAACGACGCCTACTGGCACGGGCTGTTCGGCGGGCTCTACCTGCCGCACCTGCGGCGGGCCGTGTACGGCGCCATCGTCGGCCTCGAGCGCATGCTCGACCGGCTGGAGCCGCGGCCGCCCCGGGAGTGCCGCGATGCCGACCTGGACGGGGTCGAGGAGGTCTTCCTGCAGACCGGCGAGATCCAGGCCGTGGCCCGCTGCGACGGGCGCGCCGCGCTGTGCGAGCTCGACTGCTACGAGCTGGCGCAGAATTTCGGCGATACCCTGCGCCGGCACCCCGAGCACTACCACCGCAAGGCG
>DASTHR010000054.1:0-9429 GCA_035718105.1 Burkholderiales bacterium | reverse complement strand
GACTCCCCCTTCTCCAGCCGCCCCTGAAGCTGTTCCAGGGCGGCGAGCCGCGCCTCCAGCTCGGTGAGGCGCTGCTCCTCGGCCTGCACCGCCTGGGCCAGCTGCTTGCGCGTTTCGGCCGACTCCGGCAAGCGTGCCAGCAGAGCGTTCAGCGCCTCGTCGCGGGCCGCCAGCTCGCGCTCGATGCTCGCCAGCTCGGCGCGCCCCTCCTCCAGCCGGGCCGCGTCCGTTGCCGGCAGCCCCCCCTGCTCCTCGAGCAGGCGCTGGCGCCGCGCTTCCAGCTGCCCCAGGGAACGCTCGGCGTGAACTCGGTGCGCGTCCTCCAGCTGCCGGGATTGCTCCGCCAGCATCAGGGCCCGCCGCAGCTCGGCCAGACGCTCCTGGCAGGCTCGGTGGGCAGACTCCGCGTCCGGCAGGCGGCCGGCCTGCTCCGTCTCCGCCGCCCGCGCCGCCTCGAGCGCGGCCGCCGCCTCATGCTGCCGCGATCGCAGCGCATCCAGGCTCTCGCGCTGCTGCGCGGCCTGGCTTTCCCGCTGCGCGAGCTGGGCACGGACCTGCTCGATCTGGTTCTCCAGGCGCTGGCGGCTGGTGCGCAGGTAATCCAGCTGCTGCTCCAGCCGCGCCACCTCCGCGTTGGCCGCGTACAGTTCTCCCTGGGCGGCGTGCACCGCCTCCCCCGCCTGGTAATGGCGGTCGCGCTCGGTTTCGATGCGCCGCTCCGCCTCCCGCAGCCGGGCGATCTCCGCTTCCAGCTCGGTCTCGAAGCGCTGCACCTCGCGCTCATAGCGCGCCCGCGACGCACCGGCCTCGTTGCGCCGGGTGAGCCACAGCATCTGCTGCACGCTCTTCAGCTGATCCTGCAGCCCGTGGTAACGGGAGGCCACCTGCGCCTGCTCCTCCAGGTGCGAGAGCTGCTTCTCCAGTTCCTGGCGGATGTCGTCCACCCGCAGCAGGTTCTCCCGCGTGTCCTCCAGGCGCAGCTCGGTCTCGCGCCGCCGCTCCCGGTAGCGCGACACCCCCGCCGCCTCCTCCAGGAACACCCGCAGCTCCTCGGGCTTGGCCTCGATGATCTGGGAGATCATCCCCTGCTCGATGATGGCGTAGCCGCGCCCGCCCAGACCGGTGCCGAGGAAAATGTCCGCCACGTCGCGGCGGCGCACCTGCTGGTTGTTGATGTAGTAGGAGGAGTCGCCCTCGCGGGTCAGCACCCGCTTGATGGCGATCTCGGCATACTGCGTCCACTGGCCCCCGGCCCGCCCCAGGCTGTTGTCGAAAACCAGTTCGACGCTGGCGCGGCCCACCGCCTTGCGCTCCCCGGCACCGTTGAAGATCACGTCCTGCATGGTTTCGCCGCGCAGGGCGGAGGCGCGGGATTCGCCCAGCACCCAGCGCACGGCATCGATCACGTTCGACTTGCCGCAGCCGTTGGGGCCGACCACGCCCACCAGGCTCCCGCTGAAGGGGATCTGCGTCGGATCGACGAAGGACTTGAAGCCCGAGAGTTTGATTTGCGCGAGGCGCACGGGGCGACGAGGGGGCCGTATAATTGGGGCGCTATTCTAACCGATTTGCCGAGGCGCGTGATGCCGAGCAGTCCCGCAAAAAGCCTGGAAACCTTCCCCAACCCCGAGCCGCGCAGGGACTACCGGATCCACATGGAAATTCCGGAGTTCACCTGCCTCTGTCCGAAGACCGGGCAGCCGGATTTCGCGCACCTCACCCTGGATTACGTGCCGGACCGGTTGTGCGTGGAACTGAAGAGCCTGAAGCTCTATATCTGGTCCTACCGCGACCAGGGCGCTTTCCACGAGGCGGTGACCAACCGCATCCTCGACGACCTCGCCAAAGCGACGCGCCCGCGCTTCATGCGCCTCGCCGCTCGCTTCTACGTGCGCGGCGGCATCTTCACCACCGTGGTGGCCGAGCACCGCAGGAAGGGCTGGAAGCCCCGGCCGGCGGTGGAATTCGATGCCATCGCCGGAGACTCGCCGGTCCGGGGATGATCACCCCGGCGGATGCTCGGTGAGCTTTCCCGAGAACAGCGAGGCGGCGACGATCATCGCCCCGCCCGCCCACTCCCGGGCATGCATGGCCTCGCCGGCCAGGTAGTACGCGGCGATGGCGGCGAACACCAGTTCCAGCAGCATGATCACGATCGCCTGGTTGGCGGCGGTGTGCGCAAGGCCGTACTGCACGATGAGGCTGAGGGCAAACAGGACGACGCCCACCAGCGCCATCAGACCGAGGACCGCCGGCGCCAGCGCCTGGGCGCCGGGCAGGAAGTCCGCCTGTCCGGCGCCGTAGATCAGGCACACCACGGTGACACCGAACCAGATGGCCACCGACTTCATGGCCACGCTGTGCTCGTGGGCCTTGCGCGCGAGCACGTTGGAGAGGGCGAACATGAGCCCGGCGGAGAGCCCCATCCACTCGGCCCGGTTCGCGGGCAGCGGCAGCCCGCCCGCCGGCTCGTAGAGCATGGTGGCCGCCCCCGCGAGGGAGAGCAGGACCACGAGGGCGCCGACCTTGCCGACGCGCTCGCCCAGGAGCGCCCGGGCGAACAGCACCGTCCAGAGGGGCGCGAGGTAGAACAGCAGCATCACCCGCATCACCTCGCCCTCGATCACAGCCAGGACGTAGGCGAGATTGGTCCAGCCGGCGGTGATGGCGATCCAGCCCAGCATCCAGGAGCGGGGCGCGACCCGCAGTTCCCGGCCGAAGGCCACGAGCCCGATGCCGAGCGCGACCGCGTAGGTGACCAGGGTGGCGAATTCGCCTCCCACCCCCGCCTGCTGCAGCACGCGGTAGGGGTACCAGATCAGCCCCCACACCATGGCGCCGGTGACGAGGCCCGATACCGCCAGCATCCTGGTTTTGTTGAGCGTAGCCGACAACCTTATAATTCTCCTCTAATCCACGCAGCCGCCGGCAACGCGCCAGGACGCGATGAATCCCAACCTCGAAAAGCTGCAACCCTACCCGTTCCAGAAGCTCGCCGACCTGTTCCATGGCGCCACGCCGGAGCGGTCCCTGCGCCCCATCAGCCTGTCCATCGGCGAGCCGCGGCACCCGACGCCGGAACTGGTGCGCCAGGCGCTCACCGAGCATCTCTCGGGGCTGTCCAATTATCCCACGACCGCCGGCGCGCCCAGGCTGCGGGAAGCCATCGCCCACTGGCTCGCGCGCCGCTACGGCCTGGCCCATGTGGATCCGGCGCATCAGGTGCTGCCGGTGAACGGCAGCCGCGAGGCGCTGTTCGCCTTCGCCCAGGCGGTGGTGGACGGCAGCCGGCCGGGCGCGGCGGTGGTCTGCCCCAACCCCTTCTACCAGATCTACGAGGGAGCGGCACTGCTGGCCGGCGCCGAGCCGCTGTTCCTGAACAACCTGCCGGGGACCGGCTACGCCATGGACTTCGACGAACTGCCGGAGGAAGCCTGGCGCCGGGTGCAACTGCTTTACACCTGCTCGCCGGGCAACCCCACCGGACGGGTGATGCCGCTGTCGGAGTGGGAACGCCTGTTCGCCCTCTCTGACCGCCATGGCTTTGTGATTGCGTCCGACGAGTGCTACTCGGAGATCTTTCTGGACGAGGGCAAGCCGCCGCTGGGCGCGCTGGAGGCGGCGCGCCTGCTGGGGCGCGACGGCTTCCCGCGGCTGGTGGTGTTCTCCAGCCTCTCCAAGCGCTCCAATGTTCCGGGCATGCGCTCGGGCTTCGTCGCCGGGGACGCGGCGATCCTCAAGCGTTTCCTGCTCTACCGCACCTACCACGGCTGCGCGATGGCTCCGCCGGTGCAGGCCGCGAGCGTTGCCGCCTGGGGCGACGAGGCCCATGTGGCGGAGAACCGGCGCCTGTACCGTGACAAATTCGACGCCGTGGTGCCCATCATCGCGGCGCGCCTGCCGGCGGAGCGCCCCGAGGCCGGGTTCTACCTGTGGCTGCGCACCCCCATCCCGGACACCGAGTTCGCCCTGCGACTGCACCGTGACTATAATGTCGCGGTGCTTCCGGGCAGCTACCTCGCGAGAGAGGCCCGGGGCGTGAATCCCGGGGCCTGCCAGGTGCGCATCGCGCTGGTGGCGCCCCTCGAGGAATGCGTCGAGGCGGCCCATCGCATCGCGGCCTTCGCGGCACGGCTGCAGTAGCGCTCCGGCGCGAACACATCAGACCCAGGGAGGACGGATGCAACAGCTGGAAAGTGTCATCAACCAGGCCTTCGAGCGCCGCGCCGAAATCACGCCGCGCACCGCCACGCCGGAAGTGCGCGAGGCGGTCCAGGAAGTGCTCGCCGGGCTGGACCAGGGCAGGCTGCGGGTGGCCGAGAAGGTCGGCGATGACTGGGTGACCCACCAGTGGATAAAGAAGGCGGTGTTGCTGTCCTTCCGCCTGGAGGACAACCAGGTCATGCCCGGCGGCTGCACCCACTATTACGACAAGGTGCCGGCCAAGTTCGCCGCCTACGGCGAGGCGGAGTTCCGCGCCGGCGGCTTCCGGGTGGTGCCGCCCGCCGCGGTGCGCCGCGGCGCCTTCATCGCCCGGGACGTGGTGCTGATGCCGTCCTTCGTCAACATCGGCGCCTATGTGGACTCCGGAACCATGGTGGACACCTGGGCCACGGTGGGCTCCTGCGCGCAGATCGGGAAGAACGTGCACCTCTCCGGCGGCGTGGGCATCGGCGGCGTGCTCGAGCCGCTGCAGGCGGGCCCCACCATCATCGAGGACGACTGCTTCATCGGCGCCCGCTCCGAGGTGGTGGAGGGCGTCGTGGTGGGGGCCGGCTCGGTCATCTCCATGGGCGTGTTCATCGGCCAGAGCACCCGCAACTTCAATCGCGAGACCGGCGAGACCACCTACGGCCGCGTGCCCCCCGGCTCGGTGGTGGTCTCCGGCAGCCTGCCATCGGCCGACGGCAGGTACAGCCTGTACTGCGCGGTGATCGTGAAGCAGGTGGACGCCAAGACCCGCGCCAAGACCGGCATCAACGAGCTGCTGCGCGGCGCCTGAGCCGAGCAGTCCCCCGCACCCAGTCCCCCCCAGGAGGCGTCTCATGTTCATGGACCCGCTGCTCAAGCTGATGGCGGACAAGAAGGCCTCGGACCTGTTTTTCTCCGTGGGCGCGCCCATCACGATGAAGATCGACGGCGTGTGCACGCCGCTCAACGCCGATGCCCTCAAGCCGGAGCTCTGCGCCCAGATTGCCAACGAGCTGATGAGCGAGGAGCAGCGCGAGAACTTCGCCACCAACCTGGAGATGAACTTCTCGTTCCGGATGCGCGACGTCGGCAACTTCCGGGTAAACGTGTTCCGCCAGCGCGGGCAGCCCTCGGTGGTGATCCGCCGCATCACCTCGACGATTCCCACCGTGGAGGAGTTGCACCTGCCGCCGGTGCTCAATGACCTCATCATGGAGCGCCGCGGCCTGATCCTGGTGGTGGGCGCCACGGGTTCCGGCAAGTCCACGACCCTGGCGGCCATGATCGAGCACCGCAACCTCAACCGCACGGGCCACATCCTCACGGTGGAGGATCCCATCGAATTCACCTTCCGCCACCGCAAGTCCCTGGTGAACCAGCGCGAAGTGGGCATCGACACCCTCTCCTACAGCAACGCCCTGGTGAACGCCATGCGCGAGGCGCCGGACGTGATGATGATCGGGGAGGTGCGCGAGCGCGAAACCTTCCGCCACGCCCTGATCTACGCTCAGACCGGCCACCTCTGCCTCACCACGCTGCACGCCAACAACAGCTACCACGCCTTCAACCGCATCGTGAACTTCTTCCCCTACGACGCTCGGGCAGCTCTCCTGGCGGACATGGCGGCCAGCCTGCGCGCCATCATCTCCCAGCGCCTGGTGCGGGGCAAGGACGGCAAGCTGCTGCCGGCGGTGGAGGTGATGCTCAACACCAAGTTTGTCACCGAGCTGATCACCAAGGGCGAGTTCGACTCCATCAAGGAGGCCATGGAGCAAAGCCTGTCGCCGGGCTCCCAGACCTTCGAGCAGGCCCTGTTCCGCCTGCTCCAGGACGAGCGCATCACCCGCGAGGAAGCCATGGCCAGCGCCGACTCCCCCAGCAACCTGGCGGCCCTGATCGACTACGCCGAGCGGCCCTCCAGCGGCATCGCCTCGGTCGCCGGGGCGCGCCGCGACGACACTGACTTCGATAACATTTCCATCGACGCCGCCCTGCTGGACAAGAAGTAATAGGAAAGTCGCACTTGGGCGATCCCGCAATCGATCTTGCCCGGGCCCTGATCGCCCGGCGCTCCGTGACCCCCGATGACGGGGGCTGCCAGAAGCTCGTCGCCGAGCGGCTGGCGCCCCTTGGCTTCGCGACCGAGTGCCTGCGCTTCGGGCAGGTGGAGAACCTGTGGGCGCGCCGCGGCACGGGAAAACCCGTGCTCTGCTTCGCCGGCCACACCGACGTGGTGCCCAGCGGTCCCCCGGAAAAGTGGGCCAGTGACCCGTTCATTCCCACCGAGCGCGGCGGCATGCTCTACGGCCGTGGCGCATCGGACATGAAATCCTCCATCGCCGCCTTCGTCTGCGCGGTCGAGCAGTTCCTCGCGGCGCACCCCGGCCACGCGGGCTCCATCGCCCTGCTGATCACCTCCGACGAGGAAGGCGACGCCGTGGACGGCACGGTGAAGGTGGTGGAGACGCTCAAGGGCCGGGGCGAACTGCTCGACTACTGCATCGTGGGCGAACCCACGGCGGGGGACCGCCTCGGCGACACGGTGAAGAACGGCCGGCGCGGCTCGCTCTCGGGGACCCTGCGGGTCCGGGGCATCCAGGGACACGTGGCTTATCCGCACCTGGCGCGCAACCCGGTCCATCAGGCCGCCCCGGCCCTGGCGGAACTGGCCGGCATGGAGTGGGACGCCGGCAACGAGTATTTCCCGCCCACCACCTGGCAGGTGTCCAACATCCACGGCGGCACCGGCGCCACCAACGTGATCCCGGGCGAGGTGGAGGTGCTGTTCAATTTCCGTTTCTCCACCGCCAGCACCGTGGACTCCCTGAAGCGCCGCGTGCACGAGGTGCTGGACCGCCATGGCCTGGAGTACGGGCTGGACTGGTCGCTTTCGGCCGCGCCCTATTTCACCCCCGAGGGATCGCTGGTGCGGGCGGTGCGCGACGCGGTGAAGCGCGTGGCGGGCATCGAGGCCGCGCTCTCCACCACCGGCGGAACTTCCGACGGCCGCTTCATCGCCGGCATCTGCCCCCAGGTGGTGGAACTGGGCCCGCTCAACGCCACCATCCACAAGATCGACGAGTGCATCCCGGTGGCGGACCTGACGGCGCTCACCGCCATCTACCGCGAGGTCCTCGTCAACCTCCTGGCCAGGCCGTGAAGCTGCGCCGGCCGGCGAAGGGCGAGCTGGTGACGGTGCGCGACCTGCTGCGTTTCGCCGTGAGCCGCTTCAACGAGGCCGGCCTCGCCTTCGGCCACGGCAGCGACAACGCCTGGGACGAGGCCGCCTACCTGGTGCTGCACACCCTGCACCTGCCCCTGGAGCGCCTCGAGCCCTTCCTCGACGCGCGCCTCACGGCGCCGGAAATCGACACCTTGCTGGGGGTGATCACGCGACGGGTGGAACAGCGCGTGCCGGCGGCCTACCTGACCAACGAGGCCTGGCTCGGGAACCACCGTTTCTACGTGGACCAGCGGGTCATCGTTCCCCGCTCGCATATCGCGGAACTGCTGGCCGAGGGACTGGCGCCCTGGGTGGAGGACCCGGGCGCCGTGGGCGCCGGCCTGGACCTGTGCACCGGCTCCGGCTGCCTCGCGATCCTCCTGGCCCTGGCCTTCCCCGGGGCGCGGGTCGATGGCGGCGATCTCTCGAACGACGCTCTGGCGGTGGCGAGGCGAAACGTCGCCGATTACGGCCTGGAGGAGCGCGTGCGGCTGCTGCGGTCGGACCTTTTCGAGGGCCTCGCCGGACGCCGCTACGACCTGATCGTGAGCAACCCGCCCTATGTCACCACCGAAGCCATGCGCCGGCTGCCGCCGGAATACCGGCACGAGCCGGCCCTGGCGCTGGCCGCGGGACGCGACGGCCTGGACGTGGTGCGCCGCATTCTGGCGCAGGCGCCGGCGCATCTTTCGCCTCGCGGCCTGCTGGTGGTGGAGGTGGGCGACGGCCGCGAGGCCCTGGAGCAGTCCTTCCCCGACCTGCCCTTCACCTGGATCGAGACCGCTGCCGGCGCGGATTTCGTGTTCCTTCTGACCCGTGACCAGCTTCCGGCGGCGGGCGCCGCGCCCCCTGGCGCCGCTCCCCGCCGCGGGAAACCTCGCGCGCCCCGCGCGGCGAGGTGTTGATCTCCGGGGCCAGCAGCGCCACTTCAGCCGCAAGCAGTTCCCGGTGGCGGCCGCGCCGGAGCATGGGCGGCAGTCCGATGGGGCCGAAGCGCACCCGGATCAGCCGGCTCACGGTAAAGCCCAGGGCCTCGAAGATGCGCCGCACTTCCCGGTTGCGCCCTTCCTTGATGGTCACCCGGTACCAGCGGTTGGCGCCGCGCCCGCCCGCGTCCTCGACGCTCTCGAAACGCGCCGGGCCGTCGGACAGCTCCACCCCTTCGTGCAGCTGCTTGAGCTGGCCGAGGGTGATCTCGCCGAGGATGCGCACGGAATACTCCCGCTCCAAGTCCGCGCCGGGATGCATCAGGCGGTGGGCGAGGTCGCCCGAAGTGGTGAATATCAGCAGCCCCTCGGTGTTGAAGTCCAGGCGGCCGACCGCGATCCACTTGGCGCCGCGCAGCGGCGGCAGTCCATCGAACACGCTGGGACGCCCCTCGGGGTCGTTGCGGCTCACGATCTGGCCTGCCGGCTTGTGGTAGATCAGCACCCGAGGCAGATCCATCACGGCAGCGCGCACCGGGCGCCCGTCCACCTGGATGCGGTCGCCCTCCCGGGCCCGCGCGCCCAGCCGGGCGACCTGGCCGTTCACCGTCACCCGTCCGGCGCTGATCCACGCCTCGATTTCGCGCCGCGATCCGAGGCCCGCCGCGGCGAGTATTTTCTGCAGCTTGTGGGTGGCCTCCGGTTCAGGCGCCGGGCGTGCCCCGGGCGCCCGCGGCGCGCGCTCCCCCGCCACGCCGCGGCCCGCGCCCTCCGGGGTTGGACGGCGGGGTCCTTTTCCGGGGCGCTGCGGCCGCTCGCGGGAGACCGGGGCTTCCCGGTCCCCGGCCGCCCCCCTGCCGGGGCCCCGGGGCCGCTGACCGGCGAGCGGCATGTCGCGGTCGCGCTCCGGGCGCGGGCCGCCCCGGCCCGTGCGTCCGCGCTGCCCCTGCTTCGGGGCGTCACCCTCCTCACGCCGGGGCGGACGCTTGCCCCTCGGTCCGGAACTGTTCACATTTCCCTCCTGTCGATCACCGCCCGCGCCAGCGTGCCGCTGTCCACGTGCTCCAGTTCCCCGCCCACCGGGAGCCC
>DASTHR010000053.1:0-16551 GCA_035718105.1 Burkholderiales bacterium | reverse complement strand
GTGCGCGCCGGGATCATGGGCTCGAGGATCTTCGCCCGGCAGTGGTCGCACAACAATTCGCAGTCGCTGCCGGTGACGGAGACGGCGGGCCACGCACTGCCGCCGCAGGAAGTGATCTCCGAGGTGGAGTAGGCCTTGAAGCTGGGGGTGTAGAAATGGACAGGGCGAGCGCCGGGAGTGGTCCCGGCGCGGCCCTCAAGCCTGCCGACCAGATCCGCATCCAGGCGGACGCCCTCCAGGGCCTCCACCCGGGCCGCCGTATCGAGCCAGCCCATGGCGCTCAGGCGCAGCCGGCAAAACTCTCTGCGGTCATCTTCGCCTCGAACGCCGCCACGGCGGCGGCGCCGCTCACCAGTGCCGCTGACTCGGCATCCCAGTTGGTGGGCTTCAACTTCACCATCCAGCCGGCGCCGTAGGGATCGGCATTGATGGTGGCCGGCTTGCCGGCAAGCCCGTCGTTCACCGCCACGACCTCGCCCGAAACCGGTGCCTTCACCGGTCCCACCCACTTGCCCGACTCCACCGTGGACACGGACTTGTTCTGCTCGATGGCCTTGCCTGCCTTCTTGGGTGTGAAGGAAACGATCTGGCCGGCAAGGGCGCAGGCGTAAGCGGTCATGCCCACCGAGACCGTGCCGTCGGGCTCGCGTCGGGCCCAGACGTTGTTCTCGACGTTGTAGTAAAGATCGTCCGGCAGGTTGCAGCCCTTCACGGTTGCCATCGGTATGCTCCTTTGCTGTTGGGTCAGAAGATGAGGACCTTGTCCGAATTGAGGATCATGTCTGCAAGCACGCCGCCGCTGGATACCTCGTCCACCTCCGGGATGAGCGCGGTCTCCGCCATCTGATAGCCCGGCAGCGCGGGACGGCACAGGGCGAACCTGACACCCGCCGCCTTGGCGTCGCGCATGAACTCGATGATTGTCTTGCCCCCGTCCATGGCAGTCAATTGCCGCGCCACCCCCTCCTCGCAAAGGCGCACGCCCTCCATGGTGAAGAAAATGGTGACCCGCGCGTCCATGGAGGCAAGCAGCGCTCCGATGAAGAAAGGCGTGGCGCAGCGCTGGCGGGCCCCGGGCCCGCTGGTCATCACGATGACCACCTTCTGATCGCCCTGCTCGCGCCCTTCCGGACTCATGGGCTACGCTCCGCGATAATCGAGTGCTCCGGCGGGAAATCTCCCGCTCCGAAAAAATGCGGCCGGCGCAGGGCCGGCCGCGGGCTTGCAGAAACCGGCCGGCGTCAGACGAACAGGCAGATGTCGGAGTCGCCCGCGAACTCGAAGAACGTGGCCGCGCCGCCGTACTCGATGCCGTCAATGAAATCGGCGTGCTCGTAACCGAACAGGTCCACCGTCATCTGGCAGCCGACGAACTTGACGTCCGCGTCCAGGCAGAGCTGGCGCAGCTCGGGGATCGAGGCCACGCCCTTCTGCTGGATGGTCTGCTTCATCAGGCCGGTGGCCAGGGACTCGAATCCCGGCACCACCGCCTGCACCGCATTGGGAATGTTCCAGTTGATGCCGCGGAACCACTTCGGGCCGAACGGCATCTTCATGGGCATCCCGGGGTTGCCCAGCGGGCTCACCTTGAGCCCGCCCAGGTCCCGCTTCAGCAGGTTGAGCCCGTAGAAGGTGAAAAAAATCTGGACGTCGTAGCCCAGCGCGCCCGCGGTGGAAGCGAGGATGAACGGCGGATACGCCCAGTCGAGCGTGCCCTTGGTGGCAATGATGGCAAGTCGTTTCTGTTCCATGTGGTTCTCCCTCCCGGCGGCTGGTGCCGGGCTTGTCTCTCCCTGAGGAAACTGCTTACTTCTTCTTCATGAAGAACATGTACTCGCCGCTGGCCTCGGCGGAGGACAGCAGCTCGTTTCCGGTCTGCTTGGCAAAGGCCTGCATGTCCTTCACGGAACCGGGGTCGGTCGCCATGATCTTGAGCACCTGGCCGGACTGCATCTCCGCCAGCGACTTCTTGGTGCGCAGGATGGGCAGCGGGCAGTTCAGGCCGCGGGCGTCAAGCTCCTTGTCGAAGTTCATTTCATAGCTCCTCAGCAAATGCGGGGCGAGACTCGGGCCGCCCCTTCCCCCTTTGTCAAACCGTCACGCCGGCGCGGCGAGCGGCATGCCCGCACGCACCCAGCCGAAAATCCCGCCTTCCAGGTTGTAGACGTCCGCCCCCGGTCCGCGCGACGCGAGAAACGCGCATGCCTGCGCGGATCGTGCCCCGGTCCGGCAGTAAAACACGGTCGGGGTCCCGTCGCTCAGCGTGTCCGCCTTCAGGGGAAGCAGGTGCAGGGGAATGTGCAGGGCGCCGTTGATCATGCCCTGCGCAACTTCCGCATCGGTGCGAACATCCACCAGACGCACCTGTCGCTCGGCCTGCATCTGCTGGTAAGTGGCGACGTCGATATTCCTGACAGAAACAAACATGGGCAGCCGCCGGAATATTAAGGAAGATTAATATACCAGAAGCCCCCTCGCCGAAAAACCTTCCACACGTCATGCGATCGACTGGTAATAGAGATTCTGCGGATGGCTGGCCTGGGCAAAGAAATGCCAGCGCTCGGCCAGCAGGCCCGCGAATTGCGCGGCGAACGCCGCCGCGAGCAGGCCGAAGCCGCCGCCCGACAGTCCGACCGCCAGCAGGACCACCGGGACCGCGAACGCGAATGCCAGGAACACCCACTGTACCGCGCTCACCACGCCGGCGGGTCTGCCGTGGAAGAACTCCCGGGTGTTGAAGGATCCGCCCATGGCCCCCTGCGCCTTCTGGGCGATGCGCGGATGCCGCACCCCGATCGCCGTCTGCAAGGTCGAGACCGGCCTGAGCCGGCGATTGCGCACCAGCGCCGCTGCCCGCGTGAAAAATCCGAGCACGGTGATGATGATGGCCCAGCCCCCGAAGAAACCCGCCAGGGGCGCGCCGGCCAGGGCCGAGTAGGCCGTTGCCAGGGTGAAACCCGATGCCGATCCGAGAAGCAGGTAATTCACCGGGGTGAGCGGCGTGGCCCACTCGCGCAGAAACTTGAGGCAGGCGTAAATCATGCCGGTGCACAGAAACAGCAGAAAGCACAGCAGTGCCGCAAGCGCTCCCACGATAAGCGTCCAGTCCACCCTGAGCGCGCCGCTCACCGTGAACAGGGTTTCGGTAAGCTGAAAGTGGTGCGCCGCGCCGTAGAGCATGAGCATGCCCATGAACGCCGGGAGCACGATGACCTCCCGCGACAGCCAGGAGGTGCGCCAGCGAGCCGCCGCGCGCCAGCCCCGCTCCGGCCGCCCGAGGTGGAAGAACGACGCCACCAGCCCGAGGCCCATCAGCGCCAGCGCCAGCGCGGCCCCGCCGGCAAAAAATGCCCCGTCCGGATGCGCAAGGAGCCCGAGTTCGGCGTAGACATCCGCGGTGAACAATGCCAGGAACAGGCCCTGGCCGGCACCGATCAGGGTGGTGAGGAAAATGACTGAGAAGGCGGGATGCATGACGTCAGCCGGCGGTGAGCCGCGAGCAGTGGGCAGTCCAGGCCCGGGGCTGGATCGCCATGAATGGGAGGTTTTTCCGCTTGCCGCTCACAGTTCACCGCTTACCATGATGTGACGTCGTCCAGCGAGGGCTCGGACTTGGCCGGCCGCGGCAGCTGGCGGTCGATCTTGAGGGGGTTATCCACGCGCTGCAGTTCCTCCTCGCGGATGCGCATCTCGGTGCGCCGGCGCGGAAGGTAGTGATTCGCGGGATGCGTGCCCCACTCCGGCATGAGCTGGTAGCCACCCTGGTCGCGGATGGCCTGGGACACTTCCGATTCCGGGTTATGCACGTCGCCGAACAGCCGCGCGCTGGTGGGGCAGGCCAGAACGCAGGCGGGCTTCCGCCGCTCCGGCGGCAGGGACTGGTCGTAGATGCGGTCCACGCACAGGGTGCATTTCTTCATCACCTTCTGCCGCTCGTCCAGCTCCCGCGCGCCGTAGGGACAGGCCCAGGAGCAGTACTTGCACCCGATGCACTTGTCGTAATCCACCAGCACGATGCCGTCCTCGGCGCGCTTGTAGCTCGCACCCGTCGGGCACACCGGGACGCAGGGCGGATCCTCGCAGTGCAGGCAGGACTTCGGGAAATGCACGGTCTGGGTGTTGGGGTACTCCCCCACCTCGAAGGTCTGCACCCGATTGAAGAAGGTCCCGGAGGGGTCCTCGCCGTAGGGGCGCTGGTCCGAGAGGTAGCCGGCGGCGCCGGAGGTGTTCCACTCCTTGCAGCTGGTGACGCAGGCATGGCAGCCCACGCACACGTTGAGGTCGATGACCAGCGCGAGCTGCGTCACCTCAGCACCCCAAAATCTCCCGCGGACCAACGCACACGGGTCGTTGTCGCCTCACCTCTCACTTGAATTCACCCTCCCCGCCCACGAAGGCCTGCCATGCCCGCGCGATTCCGGTTCCCGGCGCGGCAGGCACCGGCTCGAACTGGGGCCAGGATTCCTCGGGCTCGCCGGCGTCTGCCTTGTAGATGCGCACCCGCACGTCGTACCAGCCCGCCTGGCCGGTCACCGGGTCGGAATTGGACAGGGTCCGCCCTGCGGCGTCCGGCGGCAGCTCCTCGGAAATCACGTGGTTCAGCAGGAAGCCCTTGCGCGACTCGTTGGCCCCCGGCTCCAGGCGCCACGCCCCCGATGCCTTTCCGATGGCGTTCCAGGTCCAGACGGTACCCGGCTCCACGGCCTCCGAGTGGCGGCACATGCAGCGCACCTTCCCCCACATGGACTCGACCCACATCCAGTCCCCGTCGCCGATGCCCTGGGCGAGGGCGGTCCTGGGGTTCGCGAACAGGTAGTTGTGGGCGTGAATCTGGCGCAGCCAGGCGTTCTGGGAGTCCCACGAGTGATACATGGCCATGGGACGCTGGGTCACCGCCGCCAGGGGATACTTGTGGCGGTCCGTGGCCTGCGTCTCCAGGGGCTCGAAGTAGAACGGCAGCGGGTCGAAGTAGGTCTCGATGCGGCCACGCAGATGCGGCGGCGGCTTGCGGCTGATGCCCTTGCCCTGGGCCGAGAGCCGGAACTTCTGCAGCACCTCGGAGTAGAGGTGGATCAGGATCGGCTCGGCGTAACGGGTAAGCCGCATGCGCTGCGCCCAGAGCAGGTAGCCCTGGTTCCAGTTGCGCATGTACTGGTAGGACTTCGGCAGTTCGTGGTGGAACACGCAGTTGTTCTGCGCGTACATCTCCCACTGCCGGGGATTGGGCTCCCCGCGCATGAACTTCTCGCCGCCGCGTCCGCGCCAGCCGGCCAGGAAGCCGATCCCGGAGCCGGGCTCGGTTTCGTAATTGACGATGAAGTCCGGGTAATCCCGGTACTTGCGGGAGCCGTCGGGACGCACGAAGGCCGGCAGCTTGAGCCGCGAGCCCAGTTCGATCAGCACCTCCTGGAACGGCTTGCACTGGCCCTTGGGCGGCACCACCGGCACGCGCACGGAGTCCACCGGGCCGTCGAATTCCGAGATCGGCCGGTCGAGCATGGACATGACGTCGTGGCGCTCGAGGTAGGTGGTGTCGGGCAGCACCAGGTCGGCGAAGGCGGTCATTTCCGACTGGAAGGCATCCGCCACCACCAGGAACGGGATGCGGTACTCGCCGTCCTCGCCCCGGTCATTGAGCATCTTCCGCACCTCGGAGGTGTTCATCGTCGAGTTCCAGGCCATGTTGGCCATGAAGATGAACAGCGTGTCGACGGAATACGGGTCGCCGCGCCAGGCATTGGTGATGGCGTTGTGCATCAGCCCGTGCACGGACAGCGGATATTCCCAGGAGAATGCCTTGTCGAGGCGCACCGGATTGCCTTCATCGTCGACGAACAGGTCGTCGGGCTCGCCGGGCCAGCCCAGGGCCATGCCGTCCAGCACCGAATTCGGCTTCACCGCCAGGGGGGTGTTGGGGGTCTTGGCGCAGGGTGGAATCGGCCTCGGGAACGGCGCCTTGTGCCGGAAGCCGCCCGGGCAGTCGATGGTGCCCAGCAGCGACATCAGGATCGCCAGGGCGCGGATGGTGTGGAAGCCGTTGGAGTGCGCCGCGAGCCCCCGCATGGCGTGGAACGCCACCGGGTTGCCGGTGACGGTCTCGTGCTCCTTGCCCCAGACGTCGGTCCAGGGAATGGGCAGCTCGATCTTCTGGTCCCGCGCCGTGACCCCCATCTCGTGGGCTAGGCGGCGGATGGTCGCGGCCGGAATGCCGGTGATGGAGGCCGCCCATTCCGGGGTGTAATCCTCGACCCGCTCCTTCAGCAGCTGGAACGCGGGCTTCACCGGCGTGCCGTCCTTGAGCCGGAACTCGCCGAGCAGGAACGGATCGTGGCCCTCGGTGTGGGTGATGACCGGCCGGTTGCCCGCGCGGTCCCACCACAGCTTGTTCTGCGGATCGAAGCAGCCCTCCTCCTCGGGCACCTCGGTGCGCACGAACATGCCGAACTCGTCGCTGTTTCCGTCCATGTTCACCAACTGCCCGGCATTGGTGTAGCGGACCAGGAAATCGCGGTCGTAGAGACCGGTGGCCAGGATCTCGTGGATCAGCGCCAGCAGCAGCGCGCCATCGGTTCCCGGGCGGATCGGCACCCACTCGTCGGCGATCGCCGAGTAGCCGGTGCGCACCGGGTTGACGGAAATGAAGCGCCCGCCGTCACGCTTGAACTTGGAGATCGCGATCTTGAGCGGGTTGGAGTGGTGGTCTTCCGCGGTGCCGATCATCACAAACAGCCGGGCGCGATCCAGGTCCGGGCCGCCGAACTCCCAGAACGACCCGCCGATGGTGTAGATCATCCCGGCGGCCATGTTCACCGAGCAGAAGCCGCCGTGGGCCGCATAATTGGGCGTGCCGAACTGGCGCGCGAACAATCCGGTGAGGGCCTGCATCTGATCGCGCCCCGTGAACAGCGCGAACTTCTTCGGGTCGGTGGCGCGGATGCGCGCGAGACGCTCCTCGAGCATGGCAAACGCCTCGTCCCAGGAAATCTCCTCGAACTCCCCCGCGCCGCGCTCGGCGCCGGCCTTGCGCCGCAGGGGCCTGGTCAGTCGCGCCGGGGAATACTGCTTCATGATCCCCGAGGAACCCTTGGCGCAGATCACGCCCTTGTTGAGGGGGTGATCCGGATTGCCCTCGATGTAGCGGACCTCGCCGTTCTCGATGTGCACCCGTATGCCGCAGCGGCAGGCGCACATGTAACAGGTCGTGGTCTTCACCTCTCGGCTGGCGGCTGCGTTGGCGGTCATTGCCCCATGGTAGAAAAAAAAGCACGCGCTGGGGCGTGCATTAGATGTTGCTCATATTCTGGCGGCGCACCGCAAGGCACTCAAGCGATTTTTTTTGATCCCCCGATAAGCTCAATAAATCGTCACGTTCCTCTCCGCCAGCAGCGCGGAGAGGCGCATGTTCGCCATGGCCAGGCGGTTTACCAGGATCTCCAGAAACGCACCGTTGAACTGGTGTCGCATCTCCCCGGAGGCGCGTTCCAGCATCTCGGAGTTCACCTCTATGGTGATCACGTCATCGCCCACCGCCACCACGTCCGCCGTGCGCCTGAACTGCCGCCCCCGGGCGAGATAGGCCATCTCGCCGAAGCACTCTCCGGCCTTGAGCAATGTCAGCAGGCGCCCGCCCTTGGTCACCTTCACTTCTCCCCCCGCCAGGATGAAAAACGACTCGCCGGTTTCGCCTTCGCGCAGGATCAGGGCGCCCGCCTCGAAGCGGCGCCAGCGCGTGACATGCAGCACCTCCCAGAGCTGGACATCCGAAAAATGAAGAAAGAAGCCCAGTCCGCGCAGCGTGTCGAACTTCTCGGTGTCGGAGATGACCGACAGGGTCGCCTCGATCGAGCCGAAGACCCGCACCAGATCCTGCGCCACCTCGTTCCAGCCCTGGTAGCGCGACGCAAGGTCCTTCTGCAGCATGCGCAGCACAACGGCGTCCAGCAGCGGCGGAATTTCGGGACGGTAGTCGCTCGGCGGGCGCGGCGTCACGTTCAGTATCTGGTAGATCAGGCTGTAGTTGTTGCCGGCCTCGAAGGGCAGGCGCCCGGTCAGCATCTTGTACAGGACCACGCCAAGGGAGTAGATGTCGGTCTGGTGGGTGAGCGAGTGCTCCTTGATCTGCTCCGGCGACATGTAAGCGGGTGAACCCACCGCCGAGACCTGCGTGGTCTGCTGGGCCTGAGTCACGAGCGCGGAGCCAAAATCGGAGACCTTGATGTCGGTCTCGTGTGCCACCAGGACGTTCGCCGGCTTGATGTCGCGGTGGATGATTCCGCTGCGAAAGGCGTAGTCGAGCGCCTTGCAGCACTTGTAGGCCACCTCCACCATCCGCTCCAGGGGCAGCAGGCGGTCCACTTCGCAGTAGGCCTCCAGCGTCTTCCCCTCGACATACTCCATCACGATGTAAACGTCGGAGTCGTCCGCGACCGCGTCGTAGATGGCGACGATGTGGGGGTGCGACAGGCGCCCGACCAGCGACGCCTCGGTGAGAAACAGCTTGCGGTAAAGCCTGGCGCTCGCCGCGTCCCTGGCGACCTCCGGCTG
Source organism: Burkholderiales bacterium (assembly GCA_035718105.1). Taxonomy (GTDB): domain Bacteria; phylum Pseudomonadota; class Gammaproteobacteria; order Burkholderiales; family UBA6910; genus UBA6910. The sequence continues at coordinate 8,007 of DASTHR010000053.1, read as the reverse complement.
GAACACCTTGATCGCCACCGGGCGCCCGGCGAAAGGGTCGTGGCCGAGGTAGACCCTGCTGGTCGAGCCTCGGCCCAGTTCCCGGAGGATTTCGTATTTTCCGAGCCGCTCCATGCCTGTCAGCCGACGGTGCGACGCCCAACCGATCCCATGCTGCGCCCGCCCCTCTCCGGATGCTAGCACACCCGGCATTGTCTCCGGTTCTCGTCCCGGCGCCGGCCGGTGTCATTGCGCAGGTTTTCGCCGCCTGGGTATGATGCGGCGTGCGCCGGTCGGCTCCGGGCACCCGGGAGACCTCCTTTTCACCGGAGCTGTCGCCAACGCGTCCGCAAAGGCACGAATACGGGACGGAAGCATGCCATACACGGTGAAGAGCCTGCCCTGCGATCCCTCCCGACTGGACGGCCTGTCGGAGAAGCTGGTGGTCGGGCACTACGTCGGCATCTACTGCAACACCGTGAAGCGCCTCAACGTGATCACGGAACAGCTCGCCCGCCTCGATTACGCCCGGACGCCGTCATTCATGCTCAACGGGCTCAAGCAGGAGGAGATGGCGGCCCTGAATTCCATGGTGCTGCACGAGATCTACTTCGAAAGCCTCGGAGGAGGCTCGTTCCCGAGCGATGACCTGGTGGAGGCGCTGACCCGTCATTTCGGCAGCTTCGAGCGCTGGCACGTGCAGTTTGCGGGCCTGGCCCGCTCCCAGGCCACCCGCTCCGGCTGGGCGGTGCTGGCATGGTCGAGCCGCAACCGTCAACTCCTGAACCTGTGCGGTTCCGACACGGCAGTGAGCCTGGCCGGTGCCGCCCCCATCCTGGCGCTGGACATGCACGAGCACGCCTTCCATCTGGATTTTGGCTTCAAGGCCTCGGCCTATGTCGAGGCCTTCCTGAAAAACGTGAACTGGAAAGCGGTGGCGGCGCGGTATCGGGCGGCCAGCGCCGCGACGGAAGCGGAAGCGCCCGCGGAACCGCTGCTGCCGTCGGACGCGACGCAGGCGGTGGCGCTGCCGACGAGCCGGCGCTGAGCGGCGACGGGCGTCAGCCCGCGGCCCGCCAGTGACCGGACCTGCCCCCCTGCTTCTCCAGCAACCGCACGTGCTCGATCACCATCCCCCGGTCCACCGCCTTGCACATGTCGTATACCGTCAGCAGGGCGGCGCTCACCGCGGTGAGCGCCTCCATTTCGACGCCGGTGCGGCCGAAGGTTTCGGCGGTCACCTCGCAGCTCACGGCGCAGGCCTCCTCGTCCAGGGCGAACTCCACGCCGACCCGGGTGAGGGATATGGGATGGCAGAGCGGTATGAGCTCGGAGGTGCGCTTCGATGCCTGGATCGCGGCAATTCGCGCCACGCCCAGGACATCCCCCTTCTTTGCACCCCCTTCCGCGACAAGGCGCAGGGTCTCCCGCCCCATGCGGATGCGGCCGGCGGCCCGGGCGACGCGATGGGTCTCGGCCTTTTCGGCCACGTCCACCATGTGGGCCTGGCCCCGGGCATCAAAATGCGTGAGCGGCTGGGTCATCGGATATCCATGGGCGCTTAGGAACTATTGCCTGTCGGGCTTATCATAGCATCGTGATCTCGCTACCGAAGTTCGTCGCCCTGGCGCACCTGCTCGGCGCGCTGCTGCTGGCGGTCCCTCCTGCCCTGCCCCAGAACCTGCCCGACCTGGGCGATCCCTCGCAGGTCGACCTTTCCCCCGAACAGGAGCGGCAACTGGGGGAGCAGATCATGCGCGAGATTCGCGCCGACCGCAGCTACCTCGACGACCCTGAACTCACCGACTACCTCAACGGACTGGGCTATCGCCTCGCCGGCGGAACCGGAGCCCGCCAGGAGTTCGAGTTTTTCGCCATCCGCGACAGCAGCATCAACGCCTTCGCCCTTCCGGGCGGCTTCATCGGCGTTCACACCGGCCTGATCATGGCTGCCCAGAGTGAATCCGAGGTGGCCTCGGTGCTGGCGCACGAAATTGCCCACGTGACGCAGAGGCATCTGGCGCGGATGTTCCAGACCCAGAAGACGAGCCAGATCACCTCTCTGGTGGCTCTCGCGGTCGCCATCCTCGCGGCGCGATCCAATGCCCAGATCTCCAACGCCGCCATGGCCACCGCCCAGGCGATGAACGTCCAGAACCAGCTCAACTTCACCCGCGAGCACGAGCGGGAAGCGGACCGCATCGGCCTGCAGATCATCGAGGGATCGGGCTTCGATCCCCGGGGCATGCCCGCGTTCTTCGAACGGCTGCAGCGCGGCACTCGCCTCTACGAAACCAGTGCCCCGGCCTACCTGCGCACCCACCCCCTGACCTTCGAGCGTATTGCGGACATCCAGAACCGGACCCTCACCCTGCCGTACCGCCAGGTGGCCGACAGCACCGAATTCCTGCTGCTGCGGGCCAGGCTGCAGGCGGACGAGGGGCTGCCCCGGGAATCCGTGCGCTTGTTCGAGAACAACCTGGCGGAGAAGAAGTATGCGAGCGAGCAGGCCCAGCGCTATGGCCTGGTCGCTGCCCTGCTGCGCGCCAAGGAACCGGGCAGGGCGGTCCGGGAAGCCACCACCCTGCGCAAGAAGTTTCCGTCGCACCCCATGGTGGACAATCTGGCGGCCCAGGCGCTGCTGGCCAACAACCAGCGCGCCGCCGCCCTGGAGGTCTATCGCGCGGCCCTCAAGACCAACCCGGAGTTCCGCAGCCTGGTGTACGGGTACGCCGGCGCCCTGATGGAGGACAGGCAATACGAGGCCGCCCTGGGCTTCCTTTCCCCCCGCCTGCAGTTGCAGCGCGGCGACCCGCGCCTGTTCCAGCTCCAGTCCCAGGCCTACGCGGGCCTGGGCAAGCGCCTCGCGCAGCACCAGTCCATGGCCGAAGCCTATGTTCTGCAAGGCAACCTGACGGCGGCCATCGACCAGCTCCAGACCGCGCTGAAGAGTGGTGACGGCGATTTCTACCAGCTGTCCGCCGCCGAGGCCCGCCTGCGCGAATTGCGAGTCCTCGATGCGAGTCGGCGCAAGAAGTCCGAAGGCGATCCTCCCCGACAATAAGTCGCGCTTATCCGGGCACGCCAATAACTAATGGACTTAGAAAGTTTTTTTCGGGTAGCAGCTTGAAAAGTTGCCGGCTAATTGAGTATCCTTTTTCGTCCGAATCAGGGGTAGGGTCATGCACCCCGCAAACCATAGAGAGGAGACTGCCCAAATGAACCAACTGCGCAGAGCGCTGCTCAAGGGCAGCGGAGCCGCGGGAGCGCTGGCGGTAGCCGCCGCTGCCGGGCTGCTGCGGCCGAGCCAGGTCCTGGCTTCCGAGTGGAACAAGACCGGGTTTGACGCCAAGACCGCTGAAGACGCCCTCAAGAGCATTGGCGCGTCGGCGACCTCCAACAGCAACGACATCGTGATCAAGGCACCGGACATCGCCGAGAACGGCGCGGTGGTGCCCATCGAGGTCACGAGCAAGATTCCCGGCACCCAGAGCATCGCGCTGGTGGCGGACAAGAATCCGTTCCCGCTGGTGGCGACCTTCAACATGTCCAACGGGGCCGAAGGCTACGTCTCCGTGCGCATCAAGATGGGACAAAGCTCCAACGTGCGGGCGGTGGTCAACGCGGGCGGCAAGCATTACGCCGCCACCAAGGAAGTCAAGGTGACCATCGGCGGCTGCGGCGGCTGAGCCCGGATCAGAAACCAGAGGAGACACGAAAATGGCTGAACCGACCAAGATCCGCGCGCAGGTGACCGGCGACGTGGTGGAAGTGAAGGCGCTGATGAATCACCCCATGGAGACGGGGCAGCGCCAGGACCCCAAGACCGGGCAGAAGGTCCCGGTGCATTTCATCCAGACCGTCACCTGCACCCTCAACGGCAAGACGGTGCTGGACGCCCAGATGAGCCAGGCGATTTCCAAGAATCCGTTCCTGGGCTTCAAGATCAAGGGCGGCAAGGTGGGCGACAAGGTCGTCATCACCTGGGTGGACAACAAGGGCGACAAGCGCAGCGATGAGGTGGCCGTCACGGCCGCCGGCTGATCCGGCTGCAGCCGGAGCAGGCTGAGCTGCACCAGCCCGGGCCCGCAACCCGGGCTTTTTCTTGCCCGTCGGCCCCGGGGCCCGGGGCCACGCCCGTTCAAGAGTCAGGAGGAAGATCATGTCCATGACCCGCCGCGAAGTCCTGGAAGTCCTGGCGGCCGCCGCCGCATCCGGGCTCGCCCTGGACGCCCCGCGCGCCCTCGCCGCGGAAGGAGACGCCGGCTTCTACGATCTGCCGGCCTTCGGCAACGTCTCGCTGCTGCACTTCACGGACTGCCATGCCCAGCTCCTTCCCATCCATTTCCGGGAGCCCAGCGTCAACATCGGCGTCGGCGCGGCCCTGGGCAAGCCGCCGCACCTGGTGGGCGAGCACCTGCTCAAGGCCTTCGGCCTCAAGCCTGGCAGCCGCGATGCCCACGCCTTCACCCACCTCGATTTCGAGCAGGCGGCCCGCGCCTACGGACGCGTCGGCGGATTCCCCCACCTCGCCACGCTGGTCAAGCGCATCCGCGCCCAGCGCCCGGGCGCGCTGCTGCTGGACGGCGGCGACACCTGGCAGGGTTCGGCGACCTCCCTGTGGTCCCAGGGCCAGGACATGGTGGATGCCTGCAAGCTGCTGGGCGTCGACGTCATGACCGCCCACTGGGAATTCACCTATGGCGCGGAGCGGGTGAAGCAGGTTGTGGACAATGATTTCAAGGGCAAGGTCAGCTTCGTCGCCCAGAACGTGAAGACCGCGGACTTCGGCGACCCGGTGTTCGACCCGTACGTGATCCGCAAGGTGAACGGGGTCCCGGTGGCGATCATCGGCCAGGCCTTCCCGTACACCCCGATAGCGAATCCCCGTTACATGGTGGCGGACTGGAGTTTCGGCATCCAGGACGACCGGCTGCAGAAACTGGTGGACGAGGTGCGGGCCAAGGGCGCGCAGGCCGTGGTGCTCCTGTCCCACAACGGCATGGACGTGGACTTGAAGCTGGCCGGACGGGTCACCGGCATTGACGCGATACTCGGCGGGCACACCCACGACGGCGTGCCCCAGCCTACGGTGGTGAAGAACGGCGGCGGCCAGACCCTGGTCACCAACGCCGGCTCCAACGGCAAATTCCTCGGGGTGCTGGACCTGGACGTGAAGGGAGGAAAGGTGGCGGGCTACCGCTACCGGCTGCTTCCGGTGTTCTCCAACCTCCTGGAGCCGGACCGCGCCATGGCCGACCTCATCGCGAAGATACGCGGGCCCCACGAGGCGAAGCTCAACGAGAAGCTGGCGGTGACCGAGGGCCTGCTCTACCGCCGGGGCAATTTCAACGGCACCTACGACCAGCTGATCCTGGACGCCATGCTGGAGGTGAAGGGCGCGGAAATTGCCTTTTCTCCGGGATTCCGCTGGGGCACCACGCTGCTGCCGGGGGAAGCCATCACCATGGAGCGGCTGATGGACCAGACTGCCATCACCTACCCCTATTCCACCCTCAACGAACTCACCGGCCAGCAGATCAAGGACATTCTCGAGGACGTCTGCGACAACCTGTTCAACCCCGATCCCTACCTGCAGCAGGGGGGCGACATGGTGCGGGTGGGCGGACTCGCCTATACCTGCCGGCCGCTGGAAACCATGGGCAAGCGCATCACTAACATGCGACTCAAGGGCAAGCCGGTGGAGGCGGACAGGAAGTACAAGGTCGCGGGCTGGGCCCCGGTGGCGGAAGGCGCCTCCGGCGAGCCGATCTGGGAAGTGGTCGCACGCTGGCTGCGCGACAAGAAAGTGGTCACGCCTCGCCAGCTCAACCTGCCCGAACTCGAAGGGGTGCGGGACAACCCGGGCATCGCCTGAGTCGGCAGCGGGGACGTGGCGCCCCCCGCGCTGCCCGCAGCAGGGGCATTTGCCTTACAATCCCCGGCGCCATGACCCAGGTCCAGGTCGCCGCCTTCAGCTTCGCGTTCACCGCCCTCATCCTGCTGGCGGCGTTCTCGATTCTGGAACCCTTCCTGCTGTCCATCCTCTGGGCCGGGATCATCGCCGTGGCGGCCTGGCCCATGTTCCTCAAGATCCGGAGCCGCGTCGGGGAGCGAAGCGGGCGCGCCGCCCTGGCCTCGACGGTGATCGTGGCCTTCACCATCGCCGCCCCCATGCTGCTCATCGGCATATTCGTGCTGCGGGACGTGGTGCAGGCGGTCGCCTTCATCAAGGGCATTGACGACACCGGCATGCCGCAGCCGCCGTGGATCGCGGAATTTCCCCTGATAGGCGAGTTCCTGGCGCAGAAGTGGCAGCAATACCTGGCCCGGCCGCGCCAGATCTCCTCGATCATGCACAGCGTCGTGGAAGCGCGGCTCAACGCGGTGCAGGACCTGGCGCGCACGGTGCTGCTGGACATCACCGCCCGGGTGGCGATCATGTTCTTCGCCCTGTGGGTGCTGTACTTCCTGCTGCGCGACGGCGAGCGCATCTCCGCCCGCATCCACCGCCTCGGCTACAAGTGGCTGCCGCGGCGCTGGCCCCTCTATGCCCACCAGATCCCGAGCGCCGTGCGCTCCTCGGTCAACGGCTTGATCCTGGTGGCTCTGGGAGAGGGCGTGGTCATGAGCCTGCTGTTCTGGGCGCTCGGCGTGCCGGCGCCGGTGTCCCTGGGAACCCTGACTGCGCTGGTGGCCCTGATCCCCGTTGCCGCCCCCGCCCTCATCGCCCTCATCAGCCTGGCCATGTTTGCCGCGGGGCATGCAGCGGCCGCCGTCGCCCTGTTCGTGCTGGGCACCGTGATCATCCTGCTGGCCGAAAACCTGCTGCGGCCCATCCTCGCCAAGGGATCCTCCGACATCCCCTTCCTGCTCACGCTGTTCGGGATCTTCGGCGGCCTCGCCCTGATGGGAATCGCCGGCGTGGTCATCGGGCCGGTGGTGCTCGCACTGCTTCTGGTGCTGGTGCGGGAAGCGGAGATCGAGGAAGGCACCGACCTGGAATTCTGACGCCCCGGGGCACGAGGCGCGAAAAAAAGGCCCCGGTTTAAGGGGGCCCAACCTGCAAAGGCTTCAGCAGTCTGTTACTGGCAGGACTTCGGCTGGATCTCCGCCGGCAGGGTCGTGGTGCACGCCCAGGACCCGTCGCCATCGTCGTAGGTAAACGTCACCGTCAGCCCGGCAATTTTGGAATTGACATTGGCGTTGGCGAACGTGACAACCAAGGTATAGGCCCCGGGCCCGCCGCCCTCGACAATGGTCGCGACATATCGGCCCGCAGTGGTCGCATTGGGCGGCAGTGCCCATACCCCAGTCTGGAGAAATCCCTCCAGGGTGGGCGTGCGCAGGGAGTCCACCATGGTGAACGCCTCGGTCGCCTGGGCCCGGGCCGTGTAGTCGTTGTAGGCCGGGATGGCCACCGCGGCCAGGATGCCTATGATGGCCACCACGATCATCAGTTCGATGAGCGTAAAGCCCTTTTGAATTATTTTCGTCATGGCCCTGAACCTCCTTTAGCCGCGGATTCTATGCAGTCCGGTGGAAACCGCGGCCGGAAAAAAAGCCCCTCTTTCGAGGGGCCTTGCAGGCGATGTTGCTGCCTTTTCTCAACTTACACGCAGGCCTTCGGCTTGACTTCCGCTGGCAGCGTCGAGGCGCAGGTCCAGGCGCCCGTGGTGTCGTCGTAGGTCATGGTCACAGTCTGGCCCAGGATCTTGCTGTTGGCGCCAGCCGCCACGTAGGTCGCGACAAGGGTGAAGGCAGGCGTCGCGCCGCCGGCGACGATGCTGGCGACGTACTTGCCGGTGGTCACGGCGCCGGTAGCCGGAATCGCCCAAGTGCCATCCTGGGAGAACGCCTCAACCATCGGGGTCTTCAGGCCGTCCAGCAGGCTGAACGCCTCGGCCGCCTGGGCGCGGGCCGTGTAGTCGTTGTAAGCCGGAATGGCGACGGCGGCCAGAATGCCGATAATCGCGACCACGATCATGAGTTCGATCAGGGTGAAGCCTTTTTGCAGGGTTTTCATTT
>DASTHR010000052.1:0-7944 GCA_035718105.1 Burkholderiales bacterium | reverse complement strand
CATGCGATGTTCGAACTGTTCTATTCCTCCGGCCTGCGCCTGGCGGAGCTCACCGGGCTGCGGCCCGAGGACCTGGATTTCCGGGAGGGGACGGTGCGGGTCACGGGCAAGGGGGCCAAGACCCGGGTGGTGCCGCTGGGGAGCCACGCGGCGCGGGCGCTGGAGGCCTGGCTCGCGGAGCGGGCCACGCTGGCGCGGCCGGGAGAGACCGCGCTGTTCCTCGGCCGGAACGGCCGGCGCATCGGACCGCGCGCGGTGCAGCAGAGGCTGCGGGCCTGCGGCCTGCGCCGGGGGTTGGAGGCGAAGGTCCATCCCCACATGCTGCGCCATTCCTTCGCCTCCCATGTGCTGCAATCCAGCGGCGACCTGCGGGCCGTTCAGGAGATGCTCGGCCATTCCAGCATTTCCACCACCCAGGTCTATACCCATCTCGACTTCCAGCACCTGGCCAAGGTGTACGACGCGGCGCATCCGCGGGCCAAGAGGAAGGCGTGAGCAGATAATCCCGCGTCGAGGGCGGCGGAGCATGCCGCCGCTGCAGACGGCCGACGCACCACTTTCCACTCGCGATCGAATGCACTCCCTCATACTCGGCCCCGGCAAGGAAAAGTCGCTGCTGCGGCGTCATCCCTGGATCTTTTCCGGGGCGCTGGAGCGGGTGAAGGGCGATCCCGCAGCCGGCGACACGGTACGCGTCGTTTCCGCCAGCGGGACTTTCCTTGCCCAGGCGGCGTTCAGTCCGCAGTCCAGGATCCGCGCCAGGGTCTGGACCTGGAGCGAGCGCGAAGCGGTGGACGAGGCCTTTTTCCGCCGGCGACTGCAGGCGGCGATTGCCGAGCGTGAGGCACTGCCCGGATTCGGCGACCCGCTGGGGGCGCTGCGCCTGGTGCACGGGGAGTCCGACGGCCTGCCCGGCGTGACCGTGGACCGCTACGCCGACACCCTGGTGCTGGCCCTGACCAGCGCCGGCGCCGAGCGCTGGCGCGAGGTGATCGCGGGGCTGTTGCCCGAACTCACCGGCTGTTCCCGGGTCTACGAGCGCTCCGACGCCGAGGTGCGGGGACTGGAGGGGCTGGGAACGCGCTCCGGGACGCTCGCCGGCGGCGAGCCGCCGGAAGTCATCGAAATCGCGGAGCCGGGCGACCCACCGCTGCGGTTTCGCGTGGACGTGCGTGGCGGCCAGAAGACCGGCTTTTACCTCGATCAGCGGGACAACCGGTCGCTGGTGCGTCGGTTGGCCCGCGGTTGCGAGGTGCTGGACGCCTTCTGCTACAGCGGCGGTTTTGCCTTGGCCGCGGCGGCCGGCGGTGCCCGTTCGGTGCTGGCCCTGGACAGCTCGGCGGAGGCCCTGCTCCGCGCGGGGGAGAACCTTTCGGCCAACGGGCTGCCGGAAACCGCGGTCGAGTGGCGCGAAGCCGACGTGTTCCAGGCCCTGCGCCAGCTTCGGGACCAGGGGCGCCGCTTCGACCTGGTGGTGCTCGATCCGCCGAAGTTCGCGCCTACCGCGGCGCTGGTGGATCGCGCCGCCCGCGCCTACAAGGACATCAACCTGCTGGCTTTCAAGCTCCTGCGACCGGGCGGCATGCTGGCAAGTTTTTCCTGCTCAGGCGCCGTCGATCCCGGTCTGTTCCAGAAAATCGTCGCCGGTGCCGCACTCGATGCGGGCGTGGCGGCGCGGGTGGAGCAAAGACTCATGGCGGCGGCCGATCATCCGGTGGCGCTCAACTTTCCCGAGGGCGAATACCTGAAGGGGCTGCTGTGCCGGACCCGGGCTGACTTCGGATGAGAAGGCGGTAAAATGCGCGCCATGCAGCCGCGCCGCTGGTTCCGCCTGGTACTTCTGCTCGTGGCCCTGCTGGCCGTCCAGCAGGCGGCGCTCGTGCACCCCTATTCCCATCACCGCGATGGGGCCGCCACGCAGGAGGATCCGCACGCGCTCGCGGGGGAGGCCTGCGACCAGTGCGTTGCCTATGCGGTTTTCGCCGGCGCCCTCCCCGCCGGCGGTGGAGCGCTGCCGTCCCTGGACGCCGGCGCCGGCCTCCCGGGTGCCGACCCGGCGCCCCCTCGCGGCGCCGAAATCCGCCTTTCCCGCGCGCGGGACCCTCCGTTTTTCCTCTGATCCGGCCCGGCCAGCCCACCCTCCGCCTTCGCGCGGCGGGCCTGGTTTTCGTTCGTGATGATCAGAGGAGCATTCCATGCAGCGGCATTTCATTTCCGTCGCGGCGGCCGCCGCGACGCTGGCATTCGCATCGTCTCCCGCGCGCGCCGTGAGCGACGCGGAACTCGCGGATATCCGCGGGCAGCTGCAGCAGGTGAAGGAGCAGTACCAGAGCCGGCTCGACGCGCTGGAAAAACGCCTGGCCGACGCGGAGGCGCGGGCCGCCCGGGCGGAGGAGAAGGCGGGGCGGGCGGAGGCAACGGCGGCGACCGCGACGCAGGCCGAGACCCACGCGCGCGGCGCCGCCAGCGCCTTCAACCCGGAGGTCTCGCTGATCCTGCAGGGGACCTACTCAAATCTTTCCCAGGACCCCGGGACCTACGAGATCACGGGCTTCATTCCCTCCGGCGGGGAGATCGGCCCGCCACCGCGCAGCTTCAGCGTGGGCGAGTCTGAGCTTGTGATTTCCGCCAGCGTGGATCCCTGGTTCCGCGGCCAGTTCACCGCCGCGCTCACGCCGGAGAACGAGGTGGAGGTGGAGGAAGCTTTCATCCAGACCCTGGCGCTGGGGCATGGCTTCGGCCTCAAGGCCGGCCGCTTCTTCTCCGGCATCGGCTACATCAACGAGCAGCATCCGCACTCCTGGGACTTCGTGGATGCGCCCCTGGCCCAGCGCGCCTTCCTCGGCGGCAGCAACTACGGCGACGACGGGGTGCAGTTGAAGTGGTTGGCGCCGGCGCCCTTCTTCCTGGAACTGGGCGCCGAAGCGGGCCGGGGGAAGGATTTTCCCGGTTCCGACCGCGACAAGAACGGCATCAATTCCAGCGCCTTCTTCGTGCATGTCGGCGGCGACGCGGGGGCGAGCCACAGCTGGCGCGCCGGCCTGTCCTATCTGCGCTCGACGCCCGTGGATCGCGGCTACGAGGACCTTGACAGCACCGGCGTCCCGGTCGCCAATGCGTTCAGCGGCAGCAGCAAGCTGCTGATCGCCGACCTGGTCTGGAAGTGGGCACCCAACGGCGATCCGCGGGACAGGAACTTCAAGCTCCAGGGAGAGTACTACCGGAGGAAGGAGAGCGGCACGCTGTCCTTCGACACCCTGGACCTGTCCGGCTTCGGCAGCCAGAGCGGGGGTTACGATGCCGAACAGTCGGGGTGGTACCTGCAGGGCGTGTACCAGTTCATGCCGCGCTGGCGGGTCGGCCTGCGCTACGACCGGCTCGATTCCGGCGACGTCACCAACGACATGGTCCTGTTCAACACCGGCGGGCTTACCGCGGCGGACTTCCCGGGCCTCGCGCCCCATGATCCGGATCGCCTCACCGCCATGCTGGACTACAGCTTCAGCGAATTCAGCCGGCTGCGGCTACAGTACGCCCGGGACGACGCGCGGCTCAACGCGGGCGATGACCAGTTCTTCGTCCAGTACATCATGAGCCTGGGCGCTCACGGGGCACACAAGTGGTAGGCGGCGTGGGGTGCAGATTCGCGCTCGCCCTGGCGCTACTGATCCTGCCCGGCCCCGCGGCGGCGGCGCTCGGCATCTTCGCCTGCGAGCCGGAATGGGGTGCGCTGGCGCGGGAACTGGGCGGGGACCGGGTAAGCGTCTACGAGGCCACCACCGCGCTCCAGGACCCCCACCGCATCGAGGCGCGGCCCAGCCTGATCGCCCGGGCGCGCGGCGCCGACCTGGTGATGTGCACCGGCGCCGAGCTGGAATCCGGCTGGCTGCCGCTGGTGCTGCGGGAATCGGGCAACGCCCGGGTGCAGCCGGGGCGCCCCGGATATTTCGAGGCGGCGCGGTTCGTCCCGCTGCAGGAGAAGCCGCTGCGGTTGGATCGCAGCGAGGGCGATATCCACGCCGGGGGCAATCCCCACATCCAGGGCGATCCCCGCAACATCGGCGCGGTGGCGTCCGCCCTCGGGCAGCGTCTCGCCGAGATCGACCCGCCCAACGCGGCCTTTTACCGCGAGCGTGCGCGGGATTTTGAAGCCCGCTGGAGCGCGGCGCTCCAGCGCTGGCAGGCGCGGGGCGCGCCCCTGCGCGGCGTGCCGGTGGTGCTCCAGCACCGCGACCCCTACCTCGCCGGGTGGCTGGACCTGCGGGTGGTGGGGGTGCTGGAACCGAGGCCCGGGATGGAGGCCACGACCGCGCATCTCGCCGCGCTGGCCGCGAGCCTGGAGCAGGAGCCTGCCCGCATGGTGCTGCGGCCCGCCTACCAGCCGGACCGCGCCTCGCGCTGGCTCGCAGAACGGGCGAAGCTGCCGGTGGTGGTTCTGCCCTTCACGGTCGGCGGCAACGAGCGGGCGAGGGACCTGTTCTCCCTTTACGACGACACCCTGGACCGGCTGCTGGCGGCACTGAAGCCATGAACTGGCAGGCCCTCGATCCCGGCATTCTCGGCCCCGCGCTTGCCGCGGGGTTGCTGGTGCTCGCCACCCACGTTCCGCTGGGCATCCAGGTGCTCGCCCGCGGCATCGTGTTCATCGACCTTGCCGTCGCCCAGATGGCGGGCACCGGCGTGATCGCGGCGCACATGCTGGGCTGGGAACTGGAGAGTTGGGGCGTGCAGGCGGCTGCCGCGGCGTCCGCGCTGGCGGCCGCCGCGCTGCTCACGGCGACCGAGCGCCGCTGGCCCGACATTCAGGAGGCACTTATTGGAACCCTGTTCGTGCTTTCCGCCAGCGCCGGGGTGTTGCTGCTCTCCGGCGATGCGCGCGGCGGCGAACACCTGCGGGAGCTGCTGGTGGGACAGATCCTCTGGGTGGGTGCCGGGCAACTGCTGTCCGCGGCGGCGCTCACCGCCCTGCTGCTGGCGGCGTGGGTCGGGCTGGGGCCCCGGCTCGGGCGCGCCGGCTTCTACCTGATATTCGCCCTGGCGGTGACGGCTTCGGTTCAGCTGGTCGGCATCTACCTGGTGTTCGCCAGCCTGATTATTCCCGCCGTTGCGACGCGCGGAGCGCAGCCGCGGCTTGCCCACGCCTACGCGGTGGGGGCGGCCGGCTATGTTCTCGGCCTGGTATTGGCCGCCCTGGCGGACCTGCCTCCCGGCGCCATGGTGGTCTGGACCATGGCGCTGTGTGGCGGAGCCGCCGCGCTCCTGCGCCGGGCGCGGCCAGCCCTCCCGAAATAGCCGTATACTAAGGTCCTGCGCGGGGTGCGGGCCCTGCGCCTGCGGCCGGTGGCACCCCAGACCCCAGGACCAACGTGGTGTTTTCGTTTTTCAGGAAGAAGGGAGCGACGCCCTCCGAGCGGCCTCATGCTGCCATGAGGAAGCCAATGGCGGCCCGCGCGCCCGCCCCGGACTACGACGTAAGGCCCCACCAAACCGTCTCCGGCATCGAGGTCTCCGACAGCGGCGAGTTCGGACTTTTGCCGATCACCGAGGAGGCGGCCATGCTGCATGCGAACGGCCGCAGCGAGGCGGCCATAGACGTCCTGCTGCAGGGGCTCGCCGAACCCCAGGGCGTGCGGCACAATCCCCAGACCTGGTTCATGCTGTTCGACCTGTTCCAGCTCCAGGGGATGCGGGCGGAATTCGACCGGCTGGCACTCGACTTCGTGGTGGAATTCGAGCGCTCGGCGCCAATCTGGCGCGGCGCAAGCGCGCCGGACGCCTTGGGGCTGGACTCTCCGACACGGAAGCACGCGCCGGTATACGTTCTTGGCCGCGTGCTCACGGAGGACAGCAGGCGCGAGATTGCGGACTTGGAGGAACTCGCGGGGCGGGAAGGGGCGGTGCGCATGGACTTCAGCGCACTGCAAGTCGTGGACGACGTTGGTTGCACGCTGCTCGGCGAGGCCATGCAGCGCATGGATTCCCTGGGGCGCAGGGTGAAGCTGAAGGCGCCCGAGGTGCTCGAGGCGCTGCTGCGCGCCGAGATCCAGCGCCGGGGGAAGTCCTGCGCCCGCAGCCTGTGGCTGCTGCTGCTTCGGCTCTACCAGATACGCGGGATGCACGAGGAGTTCGAAAGCGCCGCCCTGGAGTTTGCGGTCACGTTCGAGGTGTCGCCGCCGAACTGGGAGCCGTTGCGCACCGCGTTGCGCGAGCCACCCAGTGGCGAATACGAGGCGCCTGCCTCCAGTGAGATGCCTCCGGATGCGCTGAAGCTCGGCGGTGTGCTGAGCGGCGCCGCCCCGCCTCAGGTCAACGAGATCCTCAACTACGGCGCGGCGCACAGCCAGGTGGACATCGACATGTCCACGGTGAGCCGCGTTGACTTTGTCGCCGCCGGCGCCCTGCTCAACGCCCTGATCGGCCTTACGGGCAGCGGCAAGGCGGTGACGATCCATGGCGCCAACGAGATGATTCAGGTGCTGTTCGCGGTCGTCGGCGTGAATCGCCATGCCACGCTGGCGCGCAACAAGCAGCATTGACCCGGCGCGGCGCTCAAGGAGCAGGGATGGAGCAGTATCACGGGACCACGATCCTCTCGGTGCGCCGGGGACGCGGCGTCGCCATGGGCGGCGACGGCCAGGTTACGCTGGGCAGCATTGTGGTGAAGTCCAGCGCCCGCAAGGTGCGCCGCCTCTACAACGATCGCATCCTGGCGGGATTCGCCGGGGGCACCGCCGACGCCTTTACCCTGTTCGAGCGCTTCGAGGGCAAGCTCGACAAGCACCAGGGCAACCTGATGCGCGCCGCGGTGGAGCTGGCAAAGGACTGGCGTACCGACCGCATGCTCCGCCGCCTGGAGGCGATGCTCGCGGTGGCGGACGCGGAGTCCTCTTTGATCATCAGCGGCAACGGTGACGTGCTGGAGCCGGAGCAGGGGCTGGTGGCCATTGGCAGCGGCGGCGCCTTCGCCCAGGCAGCGGCCCGGGCGCTGCTGGAGAACACCGAGATGTCACCGGCGGAGATCGTCAAGAAATCGCTCACCATCGCCGGCGACCTGTGCATCTATACCAACCAGCAGCACGTGATCGAGGTCCTGGACTGAGAGCGCTGGCTCTCGCGCCAATACGTCGTTGCGTGGCCCCCGCGATGCTCGCTGTTTCCGTGTATGCTCTGCTCGCAGAAAGCCTTGCGCATCGTCTTGACGCGACACACTCCCTCTCAGCCTCAAGACCCGGTGCCGCATGAGTCCACGAGTTCACAGCCCCCATGTCCGACATGACCCCGCAAGAGATTGTTCACGAGCTCGATAAGAACATCATCGGCCAGGACAGCGCCAAGCGCGCGGTGGCCATCGCCCTGCGGAACCGCTGGCGCCGGCGCCAGGTGGCGGAGCCGCTGCGCCAGGAGATCACCCCCAAGAACATCCTCATGATCGGGCCCACGGGAGTGGGCAAGACCGAGATCGCGCGCCGTCTGGCGCGGCTCGCCGACGCCCCCTTCATCAAGGTGGAGGCCACCAAGTTCACCGAGGTGGGCTATGTCGGGCGTGACGTGGATTCCATCATCCGCGACCTGGTGGAGAGCGCGGTGAAACAGACCCGGGAACAGGAGATGCGCAAGGTGCGCCACCGCGCCGAGGATGCCGCCGAGGAGCGGGTGCTGGACGCCCTGCTGCCGCCGGCACGGGACATCGGCTTCAGCGCCGAGCCCCGGGAGGAGCGAGACGGCGCCACGCGCCAGAAATTCCGCAAGATGCTGCGCGAGGGGGGGCTCGACGAGAAGGAGATCGAAGTGGAGGTGGCGCCGTCCGTCGCCTCCATGGAAATCTTCGCGCCGCCGGGGATGGAAGAACTCACCACCCAGCTCCAGGGCATGTTCCAAAACCTGGGCGCGGGGCGCCGCAAGCCGCGCAAGCTCAAGGTGCGGGAGGCGATGAAGCTGCTCACC
>DASTHR010000051.1:0-8504 GCA_035718105.1 Burkholderiales bacterium | reverse complement strand
GTCACGCCCAGTATCCTCATGATGGTGGGCGCGACGTCGATGTTGCGCACCCGCTCGACCCTGCCTCCCTGGCGGATGCTGGGCCCGGCGGCGTAAAGGATGGCGCTCATGGAGGGCAGGCTGGAGTCGTGGCCATGGGCGCCGTAGAAATTCGGCACCGAGTAGACCGCGCTCAGCGCGGGATCCGGGTCGCCGAGGCGCGCCACCACCGGCGACTGGGTGCCGTCGAAGTTGTAGCCTTCCGCCATCATGGCGAAAACGTCGCCGCTGTCCTGGCCGAAGTCCCCGTCGGTGCAGAACCCGGGGCGCCCGCAGTCCTCGGGCCGGGAGAGCACGTGGCTGAACAGCCGCGCCGCGCGCGGATTGTAGTGGGGGTTCGGGTCGGCGGCGCCGCGCATTGCCTGCGCGACCCGAGCCACCAGCGCCTGGTAATCCGCGGCGGCGACATTGCCGCCGGCCTCCCGGCCCTGGAGGTTGACGTAGATGTTAACCGCCGGGCCCGTGGTGCGTATGCCGATGCTGGCGAGGTCGATCCCGGCGCCCTGCAGCAGATTGCGCAGGTTCACCGCGGTGTGGAAGGGCGCCATCCCGTGGTCCGAGACCACCAGCACGTCGCTCAGGGGCTCGCCGTTCGTGCGCTGCCCCACGGCCCGGATGACGGCGTCCACGGCCTGGTTCGCCTGCTGGTAGGCGAACTCCAGATGGCCCCGGTAACGGGCGACCTTGGCCGGGTCCTGGCCGGTGGCCCCCGGCGGATCCCCCGGCACGCCGATGCTCCTGGCATCAAGGGGATCGGAGGCCTGGCGCGGGTCGGTGAGGGTGAACTGGTGGCCCGCGCCGTCGGGCTGCTCGATGTAGATCATCACCAGGTCAGCGTCCGGGTTGCGCTCGATCGCACGCAGGCCGACCCGGGTCTGGTATTCGACGAAGGTCTTCATCTGGTCCCGGTACATGGCTTCCAGCTCCAGGTCCGGGAAAGGACCGAACCCGGGGCTCAGCCGCTCCGGAATGCGGAAGTCCGGCTGCGGGGCCCAGAAGCCCACGTTGTCATTGATGTCGTCCACGACCGCGATGACCGGCGCGTTGCGCGGAATGAAGCTGGCCGCGTAGCGCGCGAAGCGTACCGTGGACAGGTCCGGCGCGAGGTGGCTCACGAAGTAGGCGCTGCCCGCCCTGCTGCCGGACCCCTCGAAAAAGAACGCGGCGGAGGGTCCGCCGGCGCGCGCGTAGGCGGGGCCGGTGGAGGGCGGTGCGAACGGGCCCGGCGTGATGCCGCGGGCGGCATCAAAGAACACCAGGGTGTCGTAGTTCACGGCGCCGTCGTCGCTGGTGTCGAGCGCCGCGGCCCGGATTTCGTAACGCAGGGTGCGGACCGCGCTGGCGGCGCCGCAGGCCGAGGCCGCGGAGGGGGCGCAGAACACGGTCTCCACCGGGCCGGCGCTCACCATCACCGGGCTGAACGACGCCTGCCCCGCAGCCGTGAGCTGGTTAAGCAGCGGGGCGCCGGCGGGGACGAAGGCCGCGGCGTCCAGCGTGAAGCCCTGGGCCCCGAGCCCGCCAAAGGCGCCGAAGGGAACGGTGTAGTCCACGACGCGGGTCGGTGCCGCCGGCTGGACCAGGGTCCCGGAGATGCGGATGTCGGCGCCGTCGCTGCCCGGCCAGGTGGCGGTGGCCACCTTCTTCCCGGCCTTGCGCAGTTGCACCCAGAGCGGCTCCGCCGTGGGACGCAGGGTCTCCCCCAGGGGCGCGAGGTCGTAGCCTCCGATGGGTGCGGCGAATCCGCTGATGCTGGTTCCTATGGTGGCGGCAACCGGGTGGAAGGTATTGGCCGGGATGTCGTTGTGCGCAGCCGTGGATCCGGTGGCGATGGCGATGTGGGAGACGGCCGTGACCGAGGGCGTGGCGGTGATGTTCTGCTCGGCGACGACGCCGCGGGCCCTGAGGAGGCCGAGGCCGGCCTTCCTGTCCAGCACGCCGTTCTTGAGGTAGGACTCCACCAGGTCCGGCCTCGCGCCGTCCAGCGAAATCAGCACGACCTTCGGAGCCGCCCGGCCGTGGGTGGCGGCCAGGACCAGGGCGGCGGACAACAGGCAGGACAGCAGGCGGCGATGGCGTTGCGTGTTCATCGGACTGTGCTCCTTGGATGGGTGAGGGAAAAACCGGGGCCTGCCCCGGAGATGCCGCGGCGTTGGCGGCGCGCGACGGGGCCGGATCATTCTGGCGGGCGGAGGTTACGATGGAGTGTCGGCGCCCGGCCCGCGGCCGCCGGTTTCCCGCCTGACGCATCTCTGAAACATTGGGCCCGTAACCTCCCGGTCATCGAACCGACCAGGGCCCGCCGGCCTGAGTCCTGCCCAGAGGAGCCCATTCATGCTGAAGCCGGAACTCAAGAACGTCGCCCACTTCAGCCTGGATCCGGCGCTGCTGCGCGAGATCCTCGACCACGCAAAGCCCCTGGGCCATAACGAGGAGCCCGAGACCCTCAATCTGGGCTTCGGATTCCTCTACTACGGGCTGGTGCGGGCGCTGCGTCCGCGCCACGTGCTGGTGATCGGCTCCGGCTTCGGCTTCAGCGTGACCTGCCTAGCCCTCGGGCTGCGGGACAACGGACGCGGCAGCCTGAGCTTCGTGGACCCGTCCTACTCGGTCTTCAAGCACGGGCTGATGCGCACCGTGGGGGGCACCGGACAGTGGAGCGACCCGCAGAAGGTGCGGGCCCATTTCCGGCGCTTCGGCGTCGAGCGCGAGGTTACCCATTTCAAGCTCACCAGCGCCGAGTTCTTCGCCGACTACGAGAGCCGCGGGCTGCCGCAGATCGACCTCGCCTTCATAGACGGCAACCACTCCTACGCCGACGTGCGCCAGGACTTCCTGGGCGTGCTGCGGCGCTCGCGCCGGGGCGCCTACATGCTGCTCCACGACACGAACATCTATGTGCGGGAGCTGGTGCGCCATGCGGGCGTCAAGCGCTGGCTCAGGGTCCTCGCCCGCGAGAAGGAGTACTTCGAGGTCATCGACTTTCCCTTCTCCTCCGGGGTGGCGCTGGTCCGCGTGCTGAGCGAAGGCAGATGGGAACCCGTCGATTGATCTTTGCCCTGGTGCTGGTGGTCGCCCTGGCGGCGTGCGCCTTCGCGTGGTGGCGCTGGGTGTGGTTCTTCCGCGATCCACCGCGCACGCCGCCGGCGCAGCCGGGCATCGTCAGCCCCGCGGACGGCACCGTGGTCTACGTGCGGCGGGTGGCGCCCGGCGAGGACGTGGTGGTCATCAAGCAGGGGCTGCGCGCCTCGGTGCGCGACCTTCTGCGGGAGGACCTGGCGGGCACCAAGCTGGTGATCGGCATCTTCATGAGCCCCTTCGACGTGCATTTCAACCGGGCGCCGCTCGCCGGCACCATCGGCTTCATCCGCCGCCACCCCGCGCGGGGCGAGAATGCGCATATGGGGCCGATGCACTGGCGCAGCCTGGTGGGCATCGAGCCCCGCTACCGGAACAGCGTGCACATCGTCCAGAACGAGCGCACGGTCACGCACTTCCTGGGGGAGTACGAGGGCGCGCCGCTGTCCCTGTACGTGGTGCAGATTGGCGCCCGCACCGTGAACGGAATCGACAGCTACTTCCGCGAGGGCGAGCGCGTGGAGCGCGGGCAGACCTTCGGCATGATCCGCATCGGCTCCCAGGTGGACCTCGTCGTTCCCTGGCGCCCGGGCCTGGAGGCGCGGGTGCGTCCCGGGCAGCGCGTGCGCGCGGGCGAGACCATCCTCGTGCGCTGAGCCGGCCGCGTGCTCAGCGCCGCAGCCGCAGCAGCAGCGCGCCCAGGGTGAGCGCGCCGCCGGCCACGATCAGGCCCATGACCCACCAGAAGGAGCCCGCGCCCTCTGTTCCCGGCAGGCCGGCCACGTTCATGCCGAAGATGCCGGAGATCAGGGTCATGGGCATGAACACCACGGTGTAGAGGGTCAGCATGTACAGGTTGCGGCCCATTGCCTGGCTGTCCCGGGATCCCAGTTCCTCCTGCAGGAACTTGGCCCGCTCCTGCTGGTGCTCGGCCTCGTCGGTGAAGTAGGCGAGATCGTCCGTGACCGAGCGCAGGCGGTCGAGGTCGGCCGCCTGCAGCCACGTCGGAGGATGCGCGAGCAGCTTCTGCAGCGCGGCGCGCTGGGGCCGGAAATGGCGCCGCAAGCGGGCCGCCCCGCGGCGGATGAGGCCAAGTTCCACCCGCTGGCCGGCGGTGATGTCGCGCAGGATGCGGTCCTCGATATGGTCCGCCCGGGTGGCCAGGTCGAGCACCAGTCGCCCAATGGCCTCGATCTGGTACTCCAGAAGGGCGCTCAGCAGGTCCATGGCGCCGCGCAGCGCGAGCCCCGAGCGGGCCTCGCTGCGCAGCCGGTCGGGGGTGCGCAGCGGGTGGAAACGCGCCGTCAGCAGCCGCGCCGGGGTGACGAAACCCCACAGCGTCGCCACGTCGTCCGGGTCGCCCTCCTCGCCGAAGACGAAATCGTTGATTACCACCAGCATGCCCTCGCCCATGGGCTCCATGCGGGGACGGCTCTCGCGCTCCTCCAGCACCGCGCGGGCCGCGGCCGGCACGTCGCCCTCAGCCTGCAGCCAGCGCAAAACGCTGCCGCGGCTGGCGTTCAGGTGCAGCCAGGTGACCGCGCCCGAGATGTCCGGGGCGACGAGCACGTCGGATGGCTCGATCGGGTGCACCCGGCCATCGGGTTCGAACCGGTAGCCGCAGATCAGGCCGTAGTCCGCGGCGCTGCGGGCGCGCCGCAGCGGCGCCCCCGGGGCGGTATCCCGGGCAGGCGAGTCCATCAGGGCATGAGGGAATTCAACGGTGCGCACGGCAGGTGGCGCTCTCACTGCGGAGCGAGGCTGCGATACCGTCCCCGGGTTCGGGCGGAGTCCCGTTTCCGAGACGGAACTGCAACCATAGCCATCTCGTGTTTCGGTCGCATGACAGTCGTTCGCGGGGGCCGGGGAGCGGGATCCCGGGGTGGCACCGTCCGCCTTCTCGCGGGGAGAACAGCCGGGCGCGTGGCGGGCGGGAAGTGGGGTAACGCCAGCGCAGGCAGGCTAGAAGTCGTGGCCGGGGGCTTCGATCGCGCCGAGATCGAAGTTGGCGACGATGGTGGGGGCGCGCGCCGATACCACCAACCTTCCCACCGCGTCGCGCTCTCCGGGGATCAGGATGCGCACCGGGTAGGCGCCGGGCTGCACGCGCCGGAACGAGTAACGGCCCGCCTTGTCGGTGATGGTCTCCAGCGGATGTTGGGTGCCCAGGACAATCCGGGCATTGGCAAGCGCCCGGCGCTCCAGGGTGTCGTAGACCCGGCCGTAAATGTCCGCCGCGCCGACGCTCGCGCCGCGCAGGACGCAATAGGAGCCGAAGGCGATGACTGCGACCCGTCTCAGGCTCATGGCCGGATTTCTCCTCGCGCGCGTCCGCCGTGAAGGATCTCCGGGCGGGATGGCGGCACTGTACCGGCGGCAGGTTTCGGCCTCGTGTCATGCGCACCGCGGCCGGCGCGCGCCTGCGGACATCGGGGCCGCCACGGATGATCACTGCAGCAGCAGGATGCCCGCGGCCACCAGCACCGAGGCCAGGATGCGCTTCGCCCCGAAGGGCTCGCGGAACAGGAAGTGGCCGATGAGGGCGGCGATGATGACGCTGGTCTCGCGCAGCGCCGCCACCTGGGCGATGGCGGCCACGCTCACGGCCCACAGCACCAGGCCGTAGGCACCGATCTTGGCGCCCGCCCCGGTCAGCCCGGTTTTCCAGTCCCGCAGCACCAGGTCCCGGAACCCGTGCCGCCGCGTCAGCGCGAGGTACAGGGGCAGCGGGACGTGCTCGATCACCTCCAGCCACACCACGTACATCAGCACGTCTTTCGCGCTCCGCACCCCGAGGCTGTCGATGAGGGTGTAGCAGGCGATGCTCATCCCGGTGGCGAGGGCAAGCCCCACGAGCCGGTACTGGCGGGCATTCAGCCGCGACCAGGTGACCAGGCTGAGGATGCCCGCCGACAGCACGCCCACGCCGGCGTATCCCATGGGCGATATCCGCTCACCCGCCGCGACTGCCGCCAGCACCGCCACGAACAGCGGCGCGGAGCCCCGCATCAGGGGATAGACCTGGCCGAGGTCGCCGCGGTTGTAGGCGGCGACCAGCAGCACCCGGTAGAGGGTGGTCACGGCAAGGCTTGCCAGCAGGTAAGGCCAGACCGCGGGCGGAGGGAAGGCAACGAGGGGCGCCGCCGCCAGCGCCAGCAGCAGCGCCCAGGCGTCAATGAGGCCCAGGGCGGCCAGCCGGTCGCCGCGCATCTTCACCATGGCATTCCAGGCCGCGTGCATCACGGCGGCGGCCAGGACGGCGAGGAGCGGCAGATGGGCGGAGAGGCTCACGGGTGGCGCGGTCATGGTACTCCAAGTAGACTTCGCCGCAGCCGGCGAAACCCGAGGAGAAGGCATGCTGATCGGCGTACCGAAGGAGATCAAGGTCCACGAGTACCGCGTGGGGCTCACGCCCTCGTCGGTGCGAGAGCTGGCCGCGCTCGGCCACGAAGTGATCGTGGAGCGCGGGGCGGGGGCGGGCATCGGGGCGGGCGACGCCGTCTACGAGAAGGCGGGAGCGCGAATCGCCCCGGGCGCCGAGGAGGTCTTCGGCGCGGCCGAGCTGGTGGTGAAGGTGAAGGAGCCGCAGCCCGCGGAGATCGCCCGCCTTCGCCCCGGGCAGGTCCTGTTCACCTACCTGCACCTCGCGCCGGACCCGGAGCAGTGCAAGGGGCTCCTCGCGAGCGGCGCGGTCTGCATCGCCTACGAGACGGTGACGCAGGCGGGCGGGGGGCTGCCGCTCCTCGCGCCCATGTCCGAAGTGGCCGGGCGCATGGCGGTGCAGGCGGGGGCGCGATGCCTCGAGAAGGCCCACGGCGGCATGGGGATCCTCCTGGGCGGCGTGGCGGGCGTTCCGCCGGCCAAGATCGTGATCCTCGGGGCGGGCGTGGTGGGCACCAACGCCGCCCAGATGGCCGTGGGCTCGGGCGCCCTCGTCGTGGTGATCGACCGCAGCATCGACGCGCTGCGGCGCATCGACCACCTGCTGGGCGCTCGCGCCGTCACCGTCTTCTCCAACCGCGACAACATCGAGCACCACGTGCAATCGGCCGACCTCGTGATCGGCGGCGTGCTGGTCCCCGGCGCGGCGGCCCCGAAGCTCGTCCCCCGCGAGCTTGTCGCCCGGATGAAGCCGGGCTCCGTCGCCGTAGACGTGGCCATCGACCAGGGCGGCTGCTTCGAGACCTCGCGACCCACCACGCACGCCGAGCCGACCTACGTGGTCGACGGCGTCGTGCACTATTGCGTGGCGAACATGCCCGGCGCCGTTCCGCGCACCTCGACCTACGCGCTCAACAACGCGACGCTTCCCTTCACCGTGAAGCTCGCGCAGCTGGGCTGGAAGCGCGCCCTCGCGGCCGACCCGCACCTGCTGGCCGGCCTCAACGTGTGCGAAGGCCGCGTCACCCACCGCGAGGTGGCCGAAGCGCTGGGACACGGCTTCGTCGATCCCCGGACCCTCGTCGGCGCGTGAAGCCGCCGGCCTCCCACCTGGTGGAGCCCCCCGCCTCGGCCTGGGTCGCCAGGTGGGCGGGGCTCATCCGGCCCGGGGGGGAGGTGCTGGACGTCGCCTGCGGCTCCGGGCGCCACGCGCGACTGCTCGCGGCGCAGGGCTTCGAGGTGGTGGCGGTCGACCGCGACCCGGGGCTCTTCCCGGACCCGCCGCGGGGCGTCACGCTCGTGGGGGCCGACCTCGAGGCGGGCCCCTGGCCCTTCGCCGGCCGGCGCTTCGACGCCATCGTCGTCGCCAATTACCTGCACCGGCCGCTGCTGCCGGTGCTCGCGGATTCGCTCGAGCCGGGCGGGGTGCTGGTCTACGAGACCTTCGCCCGCGGCAACGAGCGCTTCGGCCGGCCCTCGAACCCGGATTTCCTCCTGGCGCCGGGCGAGCTCCTGGAGCTGGCGCGCGGGAAACTGCGCGTCGTCGCCTACGAGGACCTCGTGGTGGAGGCGCCCCGCCCGGCGGCCGTGCAGCGCCTTTGCGCCCGCCGGGAGGACCCGGGCTGAGCGCGAGGGCCGTGGAGAGGGGGGGAATGCGGTAAAATCTCGCTCTTTACGACGCTTCCCACGCCCCCGGCACCCATGCTCACCGGCAGCTTAGTGGCGATCGTCACGCCCATGCAGGCGGACGGCGCTCTCGACATTCCCGGCTTCAGGTCCCTCCTCGACTGGCACATCGCCGAGGGCACGGATGGCATCGTCGTGGTCGGGACGACCGGCGAGTCGCCCACCGTCGACGTCGAGGAACATTGCCTGCTCATCCGCACGGCCGTCGAGCACGGCAAGGGACGCGTCCCGATCATCGCCGGCACGGGCGGCAATTCCACCCGCGAGGCGATCGAGCTCACGAAGTTCGCCCGGGAAGTGGGAGCCGACTATTCCCTCTCCGT
>DASTHR010000050.1:0-4358 GCA_035718105.1 Burkholderiales bacterium | reverse complement strand
GCCGCAGCGGGCGGCGGACCCTGGCCACCCGCGGCTGCGGCGAGCGCTGGAGTGGTCGCGCCGCCACGGCGCACCGGTGCTGCTGCTTGCATGGGCACCGCTGATCGGCGATGCCCTGTGCGTCGCCGCCGGCTGGCTGCGGCTCAACGCTGGCTGGGCTGCGCTCTGGATGGGGCTGGGGAAGTTCCTGCGCTACCTGGCGGTCGCGCAGTTGTCGGGGTGAGAGGACGGCGCGCGGTGGGCAACGCGCATGCGGAAGGCGTCCCGGAGAGCGCTCCCCGGGACGCCGCGACCTCGCGCCGCCGGAATCAGCCGCGACCGTCGAGGGCCCGCCGCTGCGCCTCGTAGAAGCTGAAAACGGCGTCGAGCATGGGATCATTGGCCCGCTTCGCCATCGTCTCCTGCAGTTCGGCGCTCTGGCGCTTCTCCCAGTCGCCCTCGGCGTAGCCGTCGCTGACGCTGCGCGAGCGCTCGGACATCGCCAGCACCGCCTGCTGCATCGGCGTGGCGGGCGTCACGACCCGGGCCGGAAAGCCTTGCTCGCGGTCGCGCTCCGCAAGGGTGTAGCCGTCGGTGTAGCCGGAGGGCGTGGCGGGGTCGGCGTAGGCCGGCATCCCGAAGCTCGCTGCGGCGAGCAGGCCCGCCAGGATGGTGAGGTGTCGCTTGTTCATGATGGTCTCCTTCAAATTTGGATCATGGGTCGGTCAACGACGGCGGAGCACCCTGCCCCGCCGACCTGACAAGCACGAGCCTGTCGCCCCTTAGACGACGCTGCCGTCGCTATCCTTACAGCGCCGTTGCCGCGGCAGCCCGCGCCAGCCCCGCTACCGGCATGCCGCCATCCGGGGCGTCCCGGGCATCCGCTCGGATGCACGAACCGGGAAAAACCCACAACGGCCGAACACCCCGGCGCCCCTGCGCGATCAGGGTTATCGGCGCGGATGCCCACGTCGCGCAAACCTCTTCGCTGCACTGCGGTAAAATGGCGCTTTGAGGTCCCTGTCCGCAGACCATGCTCACGCCCGAATCCCAGGCCATAATTTCACCGCCCCCGGGCCGGGTGCGGGAGATTCCCTACAACTACACCTCGTTCTCCGACCGCGAGATCGTGATCCGGCTGCTGGGTCCGGACACCTGGGACCTGATCAACGAGCTGCGCGAGGAGCGGCGCACCGGCCGCTCGGCGCGCATGCTCTACGAGGTGCTCGGGGACATCTGGGTGATCCAGCGCAATCCCTATCTCGAGGACGACATGCTCGCCAACCGCAAGCGCCGCGAGGCGCTGGTGGGGGCACTGCGCCATCGCCTGGGCGCGATCGAGGAGCGGCGCCAGGGCAACCAGAAGGTGATGCTTCTGCTCGGCCGCGCCCGCACCGCGGTGGACGCCTTCGAGCGGGAGTTCGAGGAAACCCTGAGGCTGCGCGCCGATGTGACGCAGCGCCTGGCGCGGGTCACGCGGCCGGACAACGTCCAGTTCGACGGCATGGCCCGGGTCTCCCATGTCACAGACGCCACCGACTGGCGGGTGGAGTATCCGTTCGTGGTCATCTCCCCGGACAGCGAAGACGAGGTGGCGCCCATCGTGAAGGCCTGCATCGAGCTGGGCCTCACGCTGATCCCCCGCGGCGGCGGCACCGGCTACACCGGTGGCGCGGTGCCCCTCACCCGGCGCTCGGCGGTGATCAACACCGAGAAGCTGGACCGCCTGGGCCCGGTGGAAGCCGTCGAGCTGCCGGGTGTGTTCGGCATGGTGCCCACCGTGCATTGCGGGGTCGGCGTGGTGACGCGCCGGGTAATGAACGCGGCGGAGACGGCGGGACTGGTGTTCGCGGTGGATCCCACCTCGGCGGACGCCTCCTGCATCGGCGGCAACATTGCCATGAACGCCGGCGGCAAGAAGGCGGTGCTGTGGGGCACGGCGCTGGACAACCTGGCGTCCTGGAAGATGGTGACGCCGGACGCCGACTGGATGGTGGTGGAGCGCCTCGACCACAACCTGGGCAAGATCCACGACGCCGCCACGGCGCGCTTCCGCATCACCCGCTACGGGAGCGACGGGCGCACCCCGAAGGGCGCGCCGGAGGTGCTGGAGATCGAGGGCCGGCGCTTCCGCAAGGCGGGGCTGGGCAAGGACGTCACCGACAAGGTGCTCTCGGGCCTGCCGGGGATCCAGAAGGAGGGCTGCGACGGCATCATCACCTCCGCCCGCTTCATCCTGCACCGCATGCCGGCCCACACCCGCACCGTGTGCCTGGAATATTTCGGCCAGGCGCGGGAGGCGGTGCCCTCCATCGTGGAGATCAAGCGCTATCTCGAAGGGCGCCCGGGGGGCGCGGTGCTGGCGGGACTGGAGCACATGGACGACCGCTACCTGCGGGCGGTGGGTTACACGACGAAATCGCGGCGCGGGATGCTGCCCAAGATGGTGCTGATCGGCGACATCGTGGGCGACGACGAGGCCGGCGTGGGCGAGGCCGCCTCGCGCGTGGTGCGCATCGCCAATGCCCGGGGAGCGGAGGGCTTCGTCGCCGTGTCCCCCGAGGCGCGGAAGAAGTTCTGGCTGGAGCGCGCACGCACGGCCGCCATCGCCAAGCACACCAACGCCTTCAAGGTGAACGAGGACGTGGTGATCCCCCTGGAGCGACTGGGCGACTACACCGACGGCATCGAGCGCATCAACATCGAGTTCTCCATCGGCAACAAGCTGCGCCTGCTGGAGGAGCTGGAGACTTACCTCCACGGCGAGCTGCCCCTGCACCAGGGCGAGGAGGCGCTGCCTCCGGCGGAAATCCTCGACAACCGCGTGGAGCAGGCACGGGAGCTGATCCGCGCGGTGCGCGCCCGCTGGCAGTGGCTGCTCGCCAACCTGGACGCCGACATCGCCGGGGCGGAATTCGACCTCTCCGGCTACGAGCGGCCCGAGGCCCACGCGGGGCTGACGGTGTTCCATGCCCTGCAGAACCACTCCATCAAGGTTTCATGGAAGCGGGAGGTTCGCGCCCCCCTGCGCGCCCTGTTCGACGGCCAGGCCTTCCGCCTGATCCTGGAGGGCTGCGACGCGGTCCACCGGCGGGTGCTGAAGAGCCGGGTGTTCGTGGCCCTGCACATGCACGCCGGCGACGGCAACGTGCACACCAACATCCCGGTGAACTCCGACGACTACGGCATGCTGCAGCAGGCCCACCACGCGGTGGCGCGCATCATGCGCCTCGCCCGCGACCTGGGGGGCGTGATCTCGGGCGAGCACGGCATCGGCATCACCAAGCTGGAGTTCATGAGCCCGGAGGAAATCGAGGGCTTCGCCGCCTACAAGCGGAAGGTGGATCCCGAGGGCCGCTTCAACAAGGGCAAGCTGCTGCCGGGGGCGGACCTGCGCAACGCCTACACCCCGTCATTCAACCTGCTGGGGGTGGAGAGCCTGATCCTGGAGAAGAGCGAGATCCGGAGCATCTCCGACTCCATCAAGGACTGCCTGCGCTGCGGCAAATGCAAGCCGGTTTGCTCCACCCACGTGCCGCGGGCCAACCTGCTGTACTCGCCGCGCAACAAGATCCTCGCCGCCTCGCTGCTGATCGAGGCCTTCCTCTACGAGGAGCAGACCCGGCGCGGGGTGGCGCTGCAGCACTTCGACGAGTTCGGCGATGTGGCCGAGCACTGCACCGTGTGCCACAAGTGCGTGAATCCCTGCCCTGTGGACATCGATTTCGGCGACGTCTCGGTGGCGATGCGCAATTTCCTGCGCAAGCAGGGCCGCAAGAAGTTCAATCCCGGCACCGCGGCGGTGATGTTCTTTCTCACCGCCACCGATCCCGTCACCATCAAGCTCTACCGCAACCTGGTGATCGGCTGGGGCTACAAGGCGCAGCGCCTGGCCCATGCCGCGGCGAAGGCCCTGGGCCTGGTGCAGAACCAGACCCGGCGCCCCCCCGCCACAGTGGGCCGCCCGGGGCTCAAGGCGCAGGTGATCCACCTGGTGAACAAGCCCATGCCCGGCGGCCTGCCCAAGCGCGCCTCCCGGGCGCTGCTGGACATCGAGGACCCGGCCATGGTGCCGGTGATCCGCAACCCGGCGAAGGCGAGCGAGGAGTCCGACGCGGTGTTCTACTTCCCCGGCTGCGGCTCGGAGCGCCTGTTCTCCCAGGTGGGACTCGCCACCCAGGCCATGCTCTACGAGCTGGGAACGGTGACGGTGCTGCCGCCGGGCTACCTCTGCTGCGGCTATCCGCAGACAGCCTCCGGCAATCACGACGCCGGGGAGCGCATCACCACCCAGAATCGGGTGCTGTTCCACCGGGTGGCCAACACCCTCAACTACCTCGACATCAGGACGGTGATCGTCTCCTGCGGCACCTGCATGG
>DASTHR010000049.1:0-2257 GCA_035718105.1 Burkholderiales bacterium | reverse complement strand
TTCAGGGTCTTGGCTTTGTTGCGGTTCAGCCATGGTTTCTCTCCCTCGGGCGAATAGGTTGGCGACACTGGGAAAACTGCTGGCGCTACTTTAGGAATTCAGTGCCCTCCGTGACCTTGATTCAAATCAAGGAATGCCAGCACCTAAGGCGTAGCCTGCGCTTCACGCTCATGCCGCAGCGCAATAATCCGGAGGACTGGGCGGGTTGCCGAGCTAGCATCCGCGGCTTAACATGCCGCCTCTTCCCACCGCCCACGCCATGACCTACAGCCCTGCGCTCCAGGCCCGTTCCGACACCCAGGTCGCCGTCTGGCTGCTGGCCTGCTGCGCGCTTTTGTTCTGCATGGTGGTGGTGGGCGGCGTGACCCGCCTCACCCGCTCCGGTCTCTCCATTGTCGAGTGGCAGCCCATCGTCGGCGCCATCCCGCCCCTGAACCAGGCGCAGTGGCAGGAGGCCTTCGACAAATACAAGAAGACGCCGGAGTACGAAAAGGTGAACAAGGGGATGAGCCTGGAGGAGTTCAAGGGCATCTTCTGGTGGGAATATTTTCACCGCCTGCTGGGGCGCCTGATCGGCCTCGCCTACCTGCTGCCGTACCTCTATTTCCTGGCCCGGAAACGCGTCCATGGGCCCCTCGCCTGGAAGCTTGCGGGCATATTCGTGCTGGGCGGGCTGCAGGGCGCCATGGGCTGGTACATGGTGAAAAGCGGGCTGGTGGACGACCCTCGGGTGAGCCACTTCCGGCTCACCGCTCACCTCGGAATCGCATTCGTCATTTTCGCCGCCATGTTCTGGGTCGCGCTCGACCTTCTCAGCCCCCGTGCCCGGGCCGACAGGGTGAGCCCCGAGCGGCAGCGGCTGCGCCGCCTCTCGCTGGGGCTGAGCGCGCTGATCTTCGTCATGGTGCTGAGCGGCGGGCTGGTGGCCGGCATCCGCGCGGGCTACGCCTACAACACCTTCCCGCTCATGAACGGGCATTTCATTCCGCCCGAGATCTTCATGATCGAGCCCTGGTACCTGAACTTCTTCAACAACATGGCCACGGTGCAATTCGACCACCGCTTGATCGCCTGGCTGCTGGCTTTCCTGGTGCCCTGGTTCTGGCTGCGAGCATTGCGCCTCGACCTGCATCCCCGGGGCCGCCTCGCCTGCCATCTTTTCCTCGCCGCCCTGGCGGGACAAATCGCGCTGGGCATCTCCACGCTGCTGCTGGTGGTGCCCGTAGGCCTTGGTGCGGCGCACCAGGGCGGCGCCGTGGTCCTGCTCGCCTGCAGCCTGTGGGCGGCCCACGAAATGCGTCGGCCCGAGGCCGCCGCTTCGACCTGAACGGATGCCGGCCCTTCCGGCTGCCTTGGCGCGGCGCGGCGATGCGATCTCCCGCCTTGCCGTCGCCATCGTGGCCCTGGTGCTGGCGATCCTCGGCGCCGCGGCTTTTCTTCGCCTCGCCCAGGCAGGGCTCGGCTGCCCGGACTGGCCTGCCTGTTATGGAAATCTGGAGGCCAATGCCCGTGTTCTGCAGGATGGCACGGCGGGGACCCTGGTGCGCCTGGCGCACCGGGTCGCCGCCCTCGGCGCCGGTGCGCTGGTGCTCGCCGCGGGCTGGCTCGTGATCACGCGCCGGCCGCGCCGCCCCGCCGAGGTCGCGGCCATAGCCGGCATGCTGGCGTTGCTGGTGTTTCTCGCGGTCGTCGGCCGG
Organism: Burkholderiales bacterium; assembly: GCA_035718105.1. Classification (GTDB taxonomy): domain Bacteria; phylum Pseudomonadota; class Gammaproteobacteria; order Burkholderiales; family UBA6910; genus UBA6910. The sequence continues at coordinate 560 of DASTHR010000049.1, read as the reverse complement.
TGGTCCAGCCTGTCGCGCATTCCCGCCGTGCCGGTGGCCAACCTCCTTGGCGGCAGCGCCCTGCTCGCGCTCGCATGGCTGCTCCTGCTGTTACAGCGCCCCGCGCGACCCGCCCCGCGGGCGCAGACGGCCTTGCTCGCCTGGACGGCACTGCTGGCGGTATTTGTTCAATCGGGACTGGGGGCCCTGGTGAGCGCGAAGTACGCGGCCCTTGCCTGTGGAGGCTGGTTTTCCTGCCCGGGCGCCGCGGCGGAACTCCTCGGCCCCGCGCTTGACCTGTTCGCCGATCCGGCCGGCCTGGGCGCCGCCTTCCTCGCCACGCTGCAATGGGCGCACCACCTCGGCGCCGCGGCCGCGCTGTGCCTCGCCGCGCTGGCGGCCGTGGCCATTTCGCGCACCCGCGGGGGGCGGGAAACCGCGGCCGCCATCCTGGGAACGGCCCTCGCGCAGGCCGCCCTGGGTGCCGCGGCCGTCCGGCTGGGTCATCCGCTGCCGCTGGTGCTCGTCCATAACCTCGTCGCCAACCTGCTGTTGCTCGCCCTGGTCAGCGCCACGCACCA
>DASTHR010000048.1:0-4258 GCA_035718105.1 Burkholderiales bacterium | reverse complement strand
GTGCTGGGAACGAAGTATCGCGAAAAACAGCATCCAGGTGCGAGTTTCCGTCGGGTGGGCGCGGATGTGCTGCTCCAGCAGCTCGAAGGCGCGCTCGGGATAGCCGCGGGCCACCGAAAGCTGGGCTTCCTGGAGGGCGGCATCGACCCCGCTGAGGGTGGCCGAAGGCTCAGGCTCGGCGGGAGCTTTTGCGGGGGCGGGAGGTGGCGCAGCCGCTTCAGCGATTGGCGCCTCTACCGATGTTGGTGCCGCCGATGTCCGGCGCCTGCGGTAGAGGAACAGGCCCCCGGCGCCCAGCACCAGCAGGGCGGCCGCGGCGGCAAGCACGCCGGCGCGGCCCGTGTCCGCGGGCTCCGCACCCCGTGCCGGGGCTGACCCCGGCGCGGCGGCGGGAGACGGAATGTCCGACACCATGCGGCGCATTTCCCCCAGCACGACCTCGAGGCCCCCGATGCGTTGCAGCAGGCCTGCATATTCCGACACCGGGACGAGGGCGCGGTCGGGTATCGCAGTCTCATCCGGGAGAGGCGGCGCGGCCCGGGGAGGCGCGGTCGCTTTGCGCTGCGTCGGCCGGCGGTGCTTAACCCCGTCTTCCGGAACTCCGATGGTGCGCAGATCAGGGATAACGAACAGGGTTCCGGGCTCGGCGCGGTCCGGGTCGCCGTCAGGAAAGGCGCCGGGGCTGGCGGCGACGATGGCCGCCACGAGACGGCGCTGCATTCCGGGGGCGTCGGGATAGATGGCGCCGGCGATCGCGCGCACGCTCTCCCCGGGTCGCAATTCCCAAGGGGTGCCTGGCCCCGCTCCGGGGGCAGACGATGCGCGGCGGGGCACAACCGGGGCGGGCGTCTGCGCCGCCGCCGGTTCCGGCAGAAGGGTGTAGTCGCGGGAGACGCCCTGACCTCCGCAGTCGGCGTGAAGCGAGAAGGCGATGGCGGGGGCGCTCACCGGGTCCCTCGTTGTGACCAGGATCTCGCGTCCGTCTTTGAGGAGTTCGGCGCGGGGGCTTTGCAGGGCGTATTCCCCGGCATCGGTTCTGGTCGGCGGCCCGGCGCGGACGCATCCGGAAGTGGCCGCCTCGCCGGGTTGCAGCAGCAGCGGAACCCGTGCCCGCAGGGGCTGCCCGAGGGTGCTTTCCAGGGTCGGATCTCCGAGGCCGATGGCCAGGGCGGCTGCCGAGCACGCACCCAGCAGCAGCGTGAGGGTTGCGGGTTTGAAGGGGGCTCTCATCCGGGGCTCACCGGGAGCAAAGCGTGAGCCATTTCGGGAAGCCCGTGCTCATCGGCAGTATTTGCCGATGTCCTGACGGGCCTGCTCGATGCCGCGCGCGCGGGCTTCATCATCGACGTACTGGCGCTCGCCTTTCTCGTTTACCGTATAGACGCGGCCCGCGTCCTCCAAGCCGCGCAACCGCTGCTGCGCGTTGATGCACTGTTCCTGCCGCTGCTTTTCTTCCGCCTCGCTTTTCTGGCGCGCCTGCTCTTCCTCCACCTTGCGCTTGCGGTAGTCCATCTCCTTTTCGGCGGCGGTCCTGGGTTCGGCGGATTGACCCTCGGCGGCCGGCGTCGCGGGAATCGCCGCGGCAGGCGGATTCCTGGGGATGTTCAGCTTCTGCTCCTTGGAGGCTCCCGGAGGAGGCGGTTTGTCCGAATACTGGACCCTGCCCTCCGAATCCACCCACTTGTACAGTTGGGCATGGGCGGGGGCGCCCAATGCCAGGGTCAGCATCACTGCCAGCAATCTGAACGTCATCGTCCACCCCCTATCCGGACACGGATTTCCGCGTTGTTGCCAAGCCGCTGCAACAATCCGCTCCAACCAACACAAAAATAACGACTTTTTTTGTCCGCGTCAATGAAAACCGCACCCCCTCGGTGAACCGTGTGCGGTGGCCGCTGCGACCGCGCCGATCGCTTGCGAGCCGGTCGGGCGTCGTGTTTACCGGCCCCGGAACGCCCGCGTATAATGCGGTTTTGTCGGGAAAAAAACCATGCGACTGGTGCAGAAGGCGCTCACCTTTGACGACGTTCTCCTCCTTCCTGCCTATTCCGACGTCCTCCCCCGCGACGTCAGCCTCAAGACCCGGCTGACCCGGGACGTCACCCTCAATATCCCCTTGGTGTCCGCGGCCATGGACACCGTTACCGAGGCCCGTCTCGCGATTGCCATCGCCCAGGAGGGCGGCATCGGCATCCTCCACAAGAACATGGCGATCTCTCTCCAGGCGGCTGAGGTGTCCAGGGTCAAGCGCTTCGAGAGCGGCGTGGTGAAGGACCCGATCACCATCCCGCCCACGATGACGGTGCGGGAGGTGCTGACGCTCACGCGCAAGCACAAGATTTCCGGCCTCCCGGTGGTGGAGGGCGACAAGGTGGTGGGAATCGTCACCAACCGCGATCTCCGCTTCGAGACCAGCCTCGACCAGCCGGTGCGCAACGTCATGACGCCGCGCGAGCGGCTGGTGACGGTGCGCGAGGGCGCGAGCCACGCCGAAGCCATGGCCCTCATGCACCAGCACCGACTGGAGCGCGTGCTGGTGGTGAACGGCGACTTCGAATTGCGCGGCCTGATCACGGTGAAGGACATCCTGAAATCCACGGAGCATCCCAACGCCTGCAAGGACGCCCAGGGGCGGTTGCGGGTGGGGGCCGCCATCGGCACCGGCGAGGGCTCCGAGGAACGCGCCGAGGCGCTGGTGGAGGCCGGCGTGGACGTGCTGGTGGTGGACACCGCCCACGGACATTCCCAGGGCGTGCTCGACCGCGTGAAATGGGTGAAAATCCGATACCCGTCGGTGCAGGTGATCGGCGGCAACATCGCCACCGGCGATGCGGCCAAGGCGCTGGTGGACCATGGCGCGGACGCCGTCAAGGTGGGCATCGGCCCCGGTTCCATCTGCACCACCCGCATCGTGGCCGGCGTGGGCGTGCCGCAGATATCCGCCATCCAGAACGTCGTGCAGGCCCTGGCCGGAACCAACGTCCCCGCCATCGCGGATGGCGGCATCCGCTATTCCGGCGACGTCACCAAGGCGATCGCGGCGGGGGCCCATTCCGTGATGCTGGGCAGCCTGTTTGCCGGCACCGAGGAGGCCCCGGGTGAGGTGGAGCTGTTCCAGGGCCGCGCCTATAAGACCTACCGTGGCATGGGCTCGCTCTCCGCCATGCAGCAGGGTTCCAGCGACCGCTATTTCCAGGAAGGGGAAACCAACGTCGGCAAGCTCGTTCCCGAAGGCATCGAGGGCCGTGTTCCCTACAAGGGCAGCGTGGTGCAGGCCATTACCCAACTCATGGGCGGGCTTCGCTCCGGCATGGGTTACCTGGGCTGCGCCACCATCGAGGAGGTGCGCAACCGCGCCCAGTTCGTGGAGATCACCGCCGCCGGCATCCGCGAGTCACACGTCCACGACGTCCAGATCACCAAGGAAGCGCCGAATTACCGGGTGGAGTAGGGGCCAGGGGTCAGGGGCCAGGGCGAGGCGGTATGAGCATCGCGGATTTCCGAGACCTCAGCGTGTGGCAACTCGCCATGGACCTTGCCGAGTCTGTATATCACCTGACGCTGCGTTACCCGAAGTCCGAAATTTACGGGCTTAGCAGCCAGCTCCAGCGTGCGGCGGTATCGATTCCTTCCAACATCGCGGAGGGCCACGCCCGGGACTCAACCAAGGAGTTCCTTCGTTTTTTGTCGGTCGCTCAAGGGTCACTGGCCGAATTGGAGACTCAACTCATTCTTTCGGGCCGTCTGAATTATCTCGACCAGAATCAACTCACCCCGCTGTTGGAAAAGTCGCGGGAGGTTGGCCGAATGCCGCACGGTCTCCAGCACGCCCTGCGAGCCCGGGATACAGGCTGAGGCGATCCACTTGAGGTTCCACTTGTCCCTGACCCCTGACCCCTTTACTCCCATGCATGACAAAATCCTGATCCTCGACTTCGGCTCCCAGTACACCCAGCTCATCGCGCGCCGGGTGCGGGAGGCCAGCGTCTACTGCGAGATCCACCCCCATGACGTGAGCGACGCCTTCGTGCGCGGCTTCGGCGCGAAGGGGGTGATCCTCTCCGGCGGGCCGGCCTCGGTGTGGGAGGAGGCCACCCCGCGTGCGCCCCAGGCGGCGTTCGAGCTCGGGGTGCCCGTGCTCGGCATCTGCTACGGCATGCAGACCATGGCCGCCCAGCTCGGCGGCAAGGTCGAGATGGGCGTCGTGCACGAGTTCGGCTACGCCCAGGTGCGCGCGCGCGGCCATTCCACCCTGCTG
>DASTHR010000047.1:0-6261 GCA_035718105.1 Burkholderiales bacterium | reverse complement strand
CAGCATCGCCGCGGTGAGGTCGGTGGCGAAATAGGCGGGTCCCGGCGGCAGGTGAGGCAGGTCCAGCCCGGTGCCGATGCCGTTTACCAGTACCCGGGAACGGGCCAGCGCGGGCAGCCGGCCTAGGCTGCGCGCCCGCGGTTCGAGCGATACCCGCTCCACCACTGCGTCATAGAGGGGGGCAATGACGGTGTAGCTTTGCTTGAGCGACATTCGAACCCACGGCAAAAGGGGCGAGTTTCAAGGGGCAAACTTGGAACAAAGGCTGGGGGCTCCTTGTGCCTTGGACCTTGAACCTTGTGACTGAATTTCAGTGCAGGACGCGGGGAACGCTCAGGGTGAAGGCGCCGATGGGCGCGTCGAAGCGCGTCCCGTCCTCCGCCACCATCTGGTAGCTGCCGCTCATGGTGCCCACCGGCGTCGCGAGGGCGGTGCCGCTGGTGTACTCGTAGCTCTCGTCGGGCTTCAGCAGCGGCTGCTCGCCCACCACGCCGAGCCCGCGCACCTCCTGCACCTCGCTGTTGGCATCGGTGATCACCCAGTGCCGGCTCACCAGTTGCGCGGCCACGGTGCCGACATTGGTGATGGTGATGGTGTAGGCGAAAACGTAGCGCCCGGCGTCCTCGTCCGACTGCTCGGGGACAAACTCGGAGCGGGCGGTAACCTTTACCTCGTAGCGCTTCTGCTCAGCCATTGGGAACGCGGCGGATTCGTGGATTCGGGACGGCTATTGCACACAAAATCCGGCGCCCTGACAAGCGTCGCCCATAAGGGGAAGCTCTGGTTTCCATCAGCCATCGCGATACTAGGCGGGCGCCATTTGCCGCTAGAATCAGCCCTTTCAGGGAGAACAACCATGTCCAAGTACCGGATTGCGCCCAGCATCCTTTCCGCCAACTTCGCCACGCTGGGCGAGGAGGTGACCAGCGTGATTGCCGCCGGCGCCGACATCATCCACTTCGACGTGATGGACAATCATTACGTTCCCAACCTGACCATCGGGCCCCTGGTTTGCGAGGCGATCCGGCCCCTTACGCAGGCGCCCATAGACGTGCACCTGATGGTGAAACCGGTGGACCGCATCATTCCCGATTTCGCCAAGGCCGGGGCCAACATCATCTCCTTCCACCCGGAGGCGTCGGAGCATATCGACCGCACCATCGGCCTGATCAGGGAGAGCGGCTGCAAGGCCGGGCTGGTGTTCAACCCCGCGACGCCGCTGTTCTACCTGGACCATGTGCTCGACAAGCTGGACCTGGTCCTCATCATGTCGGTCAACCCCGGCTTCGGGGGCCAGAAGTTCATTTCCGAGGCGCTGAACAAGGTGCGCGAGGTGCGCCGGCGAATTGATGCCGGCGGCCGTGATATCTGGCTGGAGGTGGACGGAGGAGTGAAGGTGGACAACATTGCCGAGGTGGCGCGGGCGGGCGCCGACACCTTCGTTGCCGGCTCCGCGGTGTACGGCGCCGGCAAGCCGTCCGACCCCAACCGCTACGACAGCGTGATCGGCGCCATGCGCGCCGAACTGGCTAAAGCCTGATTTACCACAGAGGCACAGAGGCACGTATTAGGGCAGAGTCAGTTCATGGCCTGGCTATGAAAGGCTCCTGTAGCTGGATCGCCCTCCGCGGCCCGTACCTCAGTTCCCGACTCCGTTGCTGTTCTCCGTGCCTCAGTGTCTCTGTGGTGAAAAAATGACCTTGAATTTCCCGATAGCGGTGAAGGCGGTGATGGTGGACCTCGACGGCACCATGCTGGACACCGCCGACGACCTCGCGGCCGCGGCCAACGCCATGCTGCGGGAACTGGGCTTGCCGGAACTCGACCCGGAGCGCATCAAGAGTTTCATCGGCAAGGGTTTGGTGAAGCTGGTCAAGCGCTGCCTCACCGACGACCCGGACGGTGAGCCGGACCGTGCCCTGGTGGACCGCGCAATGCCGGTTTATGAGCGGCATTACTCGGCAGTGCTCCAGCACAAGACCCGCCCTTATCCGGGAGTGAGCGAGGGCCTCGACGCCCTCCGGCGCGCGGGCTTCAGGATGGCCTGCATCACCAACAAAGGGGAAAAGTTTACCCTGCCGCTGCTGCAGGCCACCGGCCTGCGTGACTATTTCGAGCTGGTGCTGTGCGGGGACACGCTGCCCCGGCGCAAGCCCGACCCGCTGCCGCTGACCCATGCCTGCGAGCGCTTCGGCATCGCCCCGGGCGAAATGCTGCTGATCGGCGATTCCCTGAATGACGTGCAGGCGGCCCGGGGGGCGGGCTGCCACGTGTTCTGCGTCCCCTATGGCTACAACGAGGGCGGGGATGTGCGGGAGCTGGACTGTGATGCTATAGTACCCACGATTTTTGACGCAGTATCCCTGATCAGGAAATCATGAACCACGGAAAGACCGAAACCCGGGCCAAGACGGTCAGGGGCTGGGGCGCATGGCGCCGCGGCCATGACTGGCGGCGCGCGAACTGATTTCGCCGTTTCGCAGCGGTTCCCGTTTCGGTTTTTTCCCCATGGGAGTGGTTCATGACAGAAGCAGAGTTTCAGCAGCTTGCCGCGCAGGGTTTCAACCGCATCCCGGTGGTGCTTGAAACCTTCGCCGACCTCGACACGCCCCTTTCCGTTTATCTCAAGCTCGCCAACCAGCCGTATTCCTACCTGCTGGAATCGGTGGTGGGCGGTGAGCGCTTCGGGCGTTATTCCTTCATCGGCCTGCCCGCCGCCACCCGCATCGAAGTGCGGGGCAACCGCGTGGCGGTACGCGGCGCGGGGCGCTCCGAGGAGGCGGACTGCGCCGATCCCCTGGACTTCGTGCGCCGCTACCTCTGCGGCTTCAAGGCCGCAGCGCGCCCGGGGCTGCCGCGCTTCTGCGGCGGTCTGGTGGGCTATTTCGCCTACGATACGGTGCGCTACATCGAGGGTCGGCTCGCCGCGACCGCGAAGCCCGACACTCTGGGCACGCCGGACATCCTGCTCCTGCTTTCGGAACAGATCGCGGTGGTGGACAACCTCTCCGGAAAGCTGTCCCTGATCGTCTACGCCGATCCTCGGGAACCCGGCGCCTACGCCGCCGCGAAGGAGAGGCTGCGGGAACTGCTGGCGATGCTGCGGCGGCCGGTGGCGATCCCGCGGGACGCGCCGCTGCCGGCGGGGACACCGAATTACGAGTTGAGCGAGCAGGCGTTCATGGCTGCGGTGGAGCGGGCCAAGCGCTATATCTTCGACGGCGACATCATGCAGGTGGTGCTGTCGCAGCGGGCCAGCCTGCCGTTCTCGGCGTCCCCGATGGCGCTATACCGGGCGCTGAGAAGCCTCAATCCCTCGCCCTACATGTTCTACTTCGACTGCGCCGGCTTCCAGGTGGTGGGGGCCTCCCCCGAGATCCTGGTGCGCCTGGAGGGTGACACCGTGACGGTGCGACCCATTGCCGGCACCCGGCCCCGGGGGAAGACGGCCGAGCAGGACGCCGCGCTGGCGGCGGAACTGCTGGCGGATCCCAAGGAGCGCGCGGAGCACGTGATGCTCATGGATCTTGGGCGCAATGACGTGGGCCGCGTGGCCACCACCGGCAGCGTGCGCGTCACCGAGAACATGAAAATCGAGCACTACTCCCATGTGATGCACATCGTTTCCAACGTGGACGGCAAGCTCCAGCCGGGGCTGGACGCCATGGACGTGCTGCGCGCCACCTTCCCGGCGGGCACGGTGAGCGGCGCGCCCAAGGTGCGGGCCATGGAGATCATCGACGAGCTGGAGCCCACGCGGCGCGGCGTGTATGCCGGCGCGGTGGGCTACCTGGGCTTCAACGGCGACATGGACCTTGCCATCGCCATCCGCACCGGCGTGGTCAAGGACGGGCGGGTGTTCGTGCAGGCGGGTGCCGGAATCGTCGCCGACTCGGTGCCCAAGAGCGAATGGGAAGAGACGCGCAACAAGGCGCGGGCGGTGCTGCGGGCGGCGGAAATGGCCCAGTCCGGCCTGGATTCGCAAGACGTTTGAACCACCAAGACACCAAGACACCAAGATGCCCCGGGAAATTGCCGGAGAGATCGACAGTGTTGCGCGCCAGGTGGTCGATTCGGCTTTTGCGGTACATAAGGCGCTTGGTCCCGGCCTTCTCGAGTCGGTGTACGAAGCGTGCCTGGATATTGAGTTCACTGAGCGACGTATACCCTTTCGTCGGCAGGTCCCATTGCCGATATCGTACAAGGGGCGGGAAATAGGGGAGGCGTACCGGCTTGATTTCCTCGTGGGCGGTACCGTTATTCTTGAGTTGAAGGCGGTCGAGCAGATTCTGCCGATTCATGAAGCGCAGCTCCTCAGCTACCTTAAGCTATCCGGACATCGACTGGGTTTCCTAATCAATTTCAACGTACCGGTGATCAAGTCCGGGATCAAGAGAATGGCTTTTTGAATCCTTCGTGTCTTGGTGCCTTGGTGGTAAAAAATGCTCCTGATGATCGACAACTACGACTCCTTCACCTACAACCTGGTGCAGTACCTGGGCGAGCTGGGGGAGGACGTGCGGGTGTACCGCAACGATGCCATCACCCTGGAGGAGATCGCGGCGCTGAAGCCGGCGCGCATCGTGGTTTCCCCTGGGCCCTGCACGCCCAACGAGGCGGGCGTCTCGGTGCCGCTGATCAAGCGCTTCGCGGGCCAGATTCCCATCCTCGGTGTCTGCCTCGGGCACCAGAGCATCGGCCAGGCCTTCGGCGGGCGCATCATCCATGCCCGGACCCTCATGCACGGCAAGACCTCCATGATCCACCATGCCGGCAAGGGCGTGTTCCGCGGCCTGCCGGACCCGTTCGAGGCCACTCGCTACCACTCGCTGGTGATCGAGCGCGAGACCATTCCGGAGTGCCTGGAAGTCACCGCCTGGACCGATGACGGCGAGATCATGGGGGTGCGCCACCGCACGCTCGCGGTGGAGGGCGTGCAGTTCCATCCCGAGTCCATCCTCACCCAGAACGGCCACGAACTGCTCAAGAACTTCCTGGAGGGACGGGCATGACACCGCAGGAGGCGCTGACCCGGGTCATCGAGCACCGGGAGATCTTCCACGACGAGATGCTGGACCTGATGCGCCAGATCATGAGCGGCCAGATGTCGCCGGTGCTGATCGCGGCCATCATCATCGGACTGCGGGTGAAGAAGGAGACCATCGGCGAGATCACCGCCGCCGCCCAGGTCATGCGCGAGTTCGCCACCAGGGTCGAAGTCGCGGACGACAGGCACCTGGTGGACACCTGTGGCACGGGGGGCGACGCGGCCCACACCTTCAACATCTCCACCGCGGCGGCGTTTGTGGCGGCTGCGGCCGGCGCCAGAGTGGCGAAGCATGGTGGGCGCTCGGTCTCCAGCAAGAGCGGCAGCGCCGACCTGCTGGAGGCCTTGGGCGTCAACATCCATATCACCCCGCAGCAGGCCGGCCAGGCCATCGATGAGGTGGGGGTGGGCTTCATGTTTGCCCCCAACTTCCACGGCGCCATGAAGCATGCCGCTCCGGTGCGCCGGGAACTCGGGGTGCGGACCCTCTTCAACATCCTCGGGCCGCTCACCAATCCGGCCGGCGCCCGGCACCAGGTGCTGGGGGTGTTTCATCCCGACCTGGTGGGCATCCAGGCCCGGGTGCTGCAGCGGCTGGGCAGCCGACATGTCATGGTGGTTCATGGCAGCGACGGCCTGGACGAAATCACCCTCTCTGGAGAAACCCTGGTGGGCGAATTGAAGGGCGGCGAGGTGCATGAGTACACCATCGCCCCGCAACAGTTCGGCATGGAGCCCTGCGGGCTGGACACGATCCGGGTTCAGGACGGCGCGCAGTCGAAGCAGATGGTGCTCTCGGTGCTCAACAACCATCCCGGCCCGGCGCGCGACATCGTGATCCTCAACGCCGGAGCCGCCATTTACGTCTCCGGCATCACGCGCTCCCTGGAGCGCGGCGTTGAAAAGGCGCGGGAGGCCATCGAGTCCGGCGCCGCCAAGGCCAAGCTGGACCAGTTCGTCGGCTTCAGCGCCAGCCTGAAGGGTGCTTGAGAGCCCGGTATCGGGCGGAGGTACGCGGCATTGTCGGACGTTCTGAAAAGGATTCTGGATCGGAAGCGGGAAGAGGTGCGGGCGGCGCTGGCTGTTCGGCCTCTCGGGGCTGTGCGGGCCGGTGCGGAAGCCGCGCCCGCGTCACGGGATTTCGTCGGGGCCATCCGGGGCCGAATTGCCGGCGGGCGCCCGGCGGTAATCGCGGAGATCAAGAAGGCGAGCCC
>DASTHR010000046.1:0-4544 GCA_035718105.1 Burkholderiales bacterium | reverse complement strand
GCGGTGATTTACTTCCGCGTCGTGGATCCGGAGCGGGCCATCATCCAGGTGGAGAACTACCTCATGGCCACCAGCCAGCTCGCCCAGACCATCCTGCGCTCGGTGCTCGGCAAGCACGAGCTGGACGACATGCTGGCGGAGCGGGAGAAGCTCAACCTGGACATCCAGAAGGCCCTCGACGTGCAAACCGACGCCTGGGGCATCAAGGTCGCCAACGTGGAGCTCAAGCACGTGGACCTCAACGAGAACATGGTGCGTGCCATCGCCAAGCAGGCGGAGGCCGAGCGGGAGCGCCGCGCCAAGGTCATTCACGCCGAGGGCGAGCTGCAGGCCTCGGAGAAGCTGGCTCAGGCCGCCCATGTCCTGGCCCAGGAGCCCCAGGCGATCCAGCTGCGCTACCTGGAGACCCTCACCGTCATCGCGGCGGACAAGAACTCCACCATCGTCTTCCCGCTGCCGGTGGAACTGCTCTCCGCCCTGTCCCATAAGCTCAAGTCCTGAAAGTCGCTCCGCACCCGGCGCCGGGCGGTTCCGGTCGGCGCAGCGGGGAGCCCGGGGATCTGCGGTCGGAGTCGGATGCCCGCCGCCGGGGCAGGAATGGCTGCGGTGCCGCACGATTGCCCCTCCCGCGTCGCGGGGGGGCAGCGGAGAGGGGGTAGCCGATACCAATGAAAAAGGCCCGGGTTCACCGGGCCTTTTCCGCGGACCTGTGACGCTCAGGCCATCGCCTTGATGGCCTTGGACAGCCGGCTCTTGCTGCGGGCCGCGCGGTTCTTGTGGATCACCTTCTTGTCGGCGATGCTGTCCACGGTTCCGACGGCCTCCTGAAACGCCTTCTTGGCCGCTTCCTTGTTGCCGCCGGCGATGGCCTTCTTCACCGTCTTGATGGCGGTGCGCAGCCGCGACTCGAGGGCGTCGTTGTGGAGGCGGCGCTTTTCGGACTGTTTGGCGCGCTTGCGGGCTTGGGCCGTGTTGGCCATGAAATGCTCCTGAATCCGTTTGCAGAAAAGGCGGCAATAATACGCAGGATTGCCTCCCTTGGCAACCCGGCCGGATTCTTTTCGGGCCCCGGGCAAAAGCCGCTAACATAGCGAACCATGAATCTTCTCAAGGCCTTGGCGACGGTCAGCAGCCTCACCCTGCTGTCGCGCATCACCGGCTTCGTGCGCGACGTGCTGATCGCCCGCATCTTCGGGGCCGGGCTTGCCACCGACGCCTTCTTCGTTGCCTTCAAGATTCCCAAACTGCTGCGCCGGCTGTTCGGCGAGGGCGCCTTCTCCCAGGCCTTCGTCCCCATCCTGGCCGAATACCGCAACCGCCGGGGTCCCGAGGACACCCGCCACCTGGTGGACCACGTCTCCGGCCTGCTGGCCCTGGCCCTGTTCGTGGTGACCGTGATCGGCGTGGTCGCCGCGCCGGTCATCGTCTACATCAGCGCGCCGGGCTTCGCCGCCCGCCCCGAGAAGTTCGAGCTGACGGTGTTGCTGCTGCGCGTCACCTTCCCCTACATCTTCTTCATTTCCCTGGTGGCGCTGGCCTCCGGCATCCTCAACACCTGGAGCCGCTTTTCGGTGCCGGCCTTTACCCCGGTGCTGCTCAACCTGTCCTTCATCGGCAGCGCCCTGTGGCTCGCGCCCAGGCTGGAGACCCCGGTGCTGGCCCTGGCGTGGGCCGTGTTCCTCGGCGGCGTGGTGCAGCTTGCCTTTCAGGTGCCCTTCCTGACGCGAATCGGGATGCTGCCGCGCTTCCGGCTCGACCTGAAGGACGAGGGCGTGTGGCGCATCCTGCGGCAGATGGGCACCGCCGCCTTCGGCGTCTCCATCAGCCAGATCTCGCTGGTGATCAACAACATCTTCGCCTCGTTCCTGGTCACCGGCAGCGTCTCCTGGCTTTACTACGCCGACCGCCTCATGGAGTTTCCTTCCGGCCTGCTGGGGGCGGCCCTCGGCACCATCCTGCTGCCGTCCCTCGCGCGCCATCACGCCGACAACAGCCCCGCCGAATTCTCGAGGCTGCTGGACTGGGGCCTGCGACTCACCTTTCTCCTCACCGTGCCCGCGGCCCTGGCGCTCGCGATCCTCGCCGTGCCGCTGCTCTCCACCCTGTTCCAGCACGGCGAGTTCAGCGCCCACGACGTGCTCATGACCCGCCAGGCGCTGGTGGCCTACAGCGTGGGCCTGCTCGGCCTGATTCTGGTCAAGGTGCTCGCCCCCGGCTTCTACGCCCGACAGGACATCCGGACCCCGGTACGCATCGCCCTCATCACCCTGGCCGCCACCCAGCTCATGAACCTGGCTTTCATCTGGCAGTTGCGCCACGCCGGGCTGGCGCTGGCCATTGGCCTGGGGGCCTGCCTCAACGCCGGCCTCCTGTTTCGCAAGCTGCGCCAGCAGGCCATCTACCAGCCCCAGCCGGGTTGGAGGGTGTTCTGGCTCAAGGGTGCGGCGGCGCTGCTGGTGATGGGTACGGTGCTCTGGTTCGGCGCCGGACCCGACGCCTGGTGGCTGGGTCAGGGCACCAAGGAACGCGTCCTGCGCCTCGCCTGGGTGGTCGCCGCCGGCGGGGTCAGCTATTTCGCCGTGCTGCGGCTCTTCGGCTACAGGTTCCGGGACTTTTCCCGGCGGGCCGCTGAATAGCGCGCCTAGAGCTCGTAGTCGCTGCCGCCGCCGCGCATGGCGGCCTCCACCACCTCGCGGGTGAGCTGGGGCGCGAACAGCCGGATGAAGTCGTAGGCGAAGCGCCGCAGGTAGGCGCCGCGGCGGATCCCGATGCGGGTGGTGCTGGATTCGAACAGGTGCGAGGCGTCCAGCGCCCGCAGTTCCCGGTCCTGCTCCGGGTCGAAGGCCATTTTCGCGATGATGCCCACGCCCATGCCCAGTCCCACGTAGGTCTTGATCACGTCGGAGTCGATGGCGGTGAGCACCACGTTGGGTGTGAGCCCCCGGGCCTCGAAGGCCTTGTTGATCTGGGAGCGACCGGTGAAGGCGAAGTCATAGGTGACGATGGGGTGGCGGGCGATCGCCTCCAGGGTCAGCGACTTTTCCGTAAGCAGCGGATGCCCCGGCGGCACCACCACGCAGCGGTTCCACTGCACGCAGGGGAGCATGGTGAGCTCCCGATACTCGGCGATGGCCTCGGTGGCGATGGCGAGGTCGGCGTCGCCGGCGATCACCTGCTCGCAAAGCTGGGTCGGGCTGCCCTGGCGCAGCGCCAGGCTCACCTTCGGATAGATCTCGCGGAACTTCGCGATCACCGGCGGCAGGGCGTAGCGCGCCTGGGTGTGGGTGGTGGCGATGGTCAGGCTGCCGGTGGCCTCGGTGGCGAATTCCTCGCCCACCCGCTTCAGGTTCTCCGCCTCCGACAGGATGCGCTCGGCCATGGCCAGCACGGCTCGCCCCGGCTCGGTGACCTCCAGGATGCGCTTGCCGTGGCGCACGAAGATCTCCACCCCCAGTTCCTCCTCCAGCAGCCGGATCTGCTTGCTCACTCCGGGCTGGGAGGTGTGCAGCCGCTCCGCGGCCTCGGAGATGTTGAGTCCCGAGCGCGCCACTTCCTTCAGGTATCTGAGCTGCTGCAACTTCATGACTCACCTATTAATTCTTTGAAGTTATAAAAAAATAGCATATCCGTCTTTGTGATTCTATAGCAGCGGCATAGGATGCGCCGCATCAGGCAAAGACGGCAGACGCATGGACTGGACATATTCCCTGGCAGGGCTGGTGGTGGGCTTCGTGGTGGGCCTCACCGGCGTCGGCGGTGGCTCCCTGATGACGCCCCTGCTGGTGGTCCTGTTCGGGGTGTCACCGGCTACCGCCGTGGGCACCGACCTGCTGTACGCCGGGCTCACCAAGTCTGCGGGAAGCTGGGTGCATGCCCGGCGCGGAAACGTCGACTGGGAGATTGCGGGGCGCCTCGCCCTGGGCAGCGTGCCGGGAGCGCTGCTGGGCCTGCTGCTGTTGAAGGGTTTGCTGGCGGATGCCCGCGCGGTGTCGGAACTCGTCACCGTGACGCTGGGCATCGCGCTGTTGCTGACCGCCGTGGCGCTGCTGTTCCGGGAACGTATCAAGTCGCTGTCCACGGGCCGCGCGGCCGCCTGGCGCGAGCGCCAAGGCGCGTCAGCCACGGTCGCCGTGGGTTTCGCGCTCGGCGTCCTGGTGTCGGTGTCCTCGGTGGGCGCCGGGGCGCTGGGCGTGGCGGCGCTGCTGTTCCTGCAACCGCTGCTGCCGGCGGTGCGCATCGTGGGCACCGACATCGCCCACGCCGTGCCCTTGACGCTGGTGGCGGGGCTGGGGCACGCGGTGCTGGGAACGGTGGATTACGCGCTGCTCGCGAGCCTGCTGGTCGGCTCCCTGCCAGGCATCTGGCTGGGCAGCCATCTCGGTGGCTCGATTCCTGAGCGGGTACTGCGCCCGGCGCTGGCGGGCGTGCTGGTGGTGGTGGCGGGCAAGCTGGTCATCTAGATCGGAGACGAGATCATGGACGGAACTGCATACAACCGGCTGGACAACCTGGCGGACAACGACGAGATCGGTCGCTTTGACGAG